>JAEZYN010000109.1 GCA_023419095.1 Bacteroidota bacterium
GTAAAAATTCATCAGGACGTTGTGGTGAAAACATACGGGTCTTTTAAATAAAACATACGGACGTTTTAAACAAAACATACGGACGTTTTCGCTAAAACGTCCGTATGTTTTTTAATGCCTTATGGGATGAGGTTTTTCAGATGCCCAGGCTTTCTCTCACGCGGGTCAAAGTTTCTGCTGCAATTTTTCTGGTTTTTCCGGCGCCTTCCTGCAGTTTGTTCTCCAGTTCGTGGAGGTTGTTCATATAATAACTGAAGAGTTCACGCTCTTTTTGGAACCGTGTTAAAATCAGATTCAAAAGCTCCGTCTTTGCGTGTCCGTAGCCAAAATTGCCGGCAAGATACTTTGCTTCCAGCGCGCTGGTCTCTTCCGGCGAAGCGATGAGTTTGTATATCGCAAAAACCTTGTCGGTTTCGGGATCTTTAGGCTCCTCAAGCGATTTAGAATCTGTCTCGATGCTCATCACCTGTTTTTTAAGCTGTTTCTCCGGAAGGAAAATGTTGATGATGTTGCCGCGTGACTTAGACATTTTGTTTCCGTCTGTACCGGGCACATATTTGGTGTCTTCCTGAAGCTCGGCATTCGGCAGCACAAACACCTCACTCATCTGATGATTGAAGCGTGAGCCCATGTCTCTGGCCATCTCCAGATGCTGCAGTTGGTCTTTACCGACCGGAACCACTTCTGCATCATAAAGCAGGATATCTGCGGCCATCAGTACCGGATAGGTGAAAAGGCCGGCATTTACGTCTTCCAGACGGTCCGCTTTATCTTTGAAAGAATGCGCCAGCGTAAGCCTTTGGTACGGAAAAAAGCATGAAAGATACCACGAAAGTTCACAGACTTCAGGGATGTCGCTTTGTCTGTAAAAAAAGGTTTTTTCAGTATCAAGGCCACATGCGAGCCACGCAGCGGCAATTTCGTACGTATTTTGTTTAAGTTCTGCCGCGTTTTTTATCTGCGTTAAAGAATGCAGGTTGGCGATGAACAGAAAAGATTCGTTATCCGATTTTTTTGATAGTTCGATGGCCGGGATTATCGCGCCCAGAAGATTTCCGAGGTGCGGTGTGCCCGTTGCCTGTATACCGGTGAGGATTCGTGACATTTATCGAAATGTTTGGTTTGAAAAATGTGATTATTAAAAATGAAAATTTCGCTTTGAAAAGTTTAAAAATCCATTCCTTCCGGGAACGCTTTCTTGCGGAAAATAAGCAGTAGCAAGCCTCCTACGGTGATTGCGGAATCAGCGACATTAAAGATATACTTAAAGAATTCAATATGTTTACCGCCGATGATTGGCCAGTTTTCCGGCACCCACCAGTCTACCAGCGGGAAGTGCAGCATATCTACCACGCATCCTTTCATGAAATGCGAGTAGCCTTCGCCAAAAGGTACTACTTTGGATATTCCACCGTAATCGATCCAGCGGCCGACACTTTCATCGAAAACAGTACCACTGTCGAAGATCAGGCCATAAAACATACCGTCAATCAGGTTGCCGATTGCGCCGGCAAATATCATCGCCATGGGTACAAGCAGATAATTGCTGTGGATGCCTTCTTTCAGCCACTTCCGGAAAAGGTAAATCATTCCGCCGATAAGGAAGATTCGAAGGATGACCAAAGCATACTTACCCAGAAGGCCGCCGAAATGAAGTCCGTAAGCCATGCCCGGATTTTCGACGAAGGTAAGTTTGAAACCCGGAAGTACATCTACGCTTTCACCTAGATGAAAGGTCGTTTTGATGTAAAACTTAGAAATTTGATCCACCAAAAGAATGGCGAGTGTAATAAGCGCAATCTTCTTCATTACAAATCCGTCTTTGGCTTGTCTTTGAATGTTCTGGGTGATTTTGCCGGAGAATTTGCCTCAGGTTTTACAATTTTCGTATTTCGGGTGTGAAATTTTTCGTACCGGATTCCCATGTCTTTCAGCGTGGTTTTCAGTGCGTTCAGCTCCATCTGGTTTTTGGGATGTACTATGAGTGATTCCATTTAAATTTATTTTTTTGAAAGTTCATCAAGCCTCTGGCGGTCTTTTGCCGAAAGGTCGTCAACGCCGTTGCTGCCCATTTTAGCAAGCAGACTGTCGATTTCACGTTCGCGTTCGCGTCTTTTTTCATTAAAGACATCATCCGGCGACTGGTATTTTTTAGTTTTCCCAAAGACGTCTGTACGCAGCCTGCGACGGAAAAAATAAAAGATAACACCGATGGCTGCAATGATGAGTATAGGTTCCAAACTGTTTTTAAAGTTAATTTTTTAAAATTCAAATAGGTTTACAATGTACCGTTCGGGCATACACTATAAACCTAATTGGGTGAATGTTAAAGCTTTATTTAGCGTTGCAGATTCTTCGCTTCAATGCTCAGCGTTGCGTGTGGAACGGCTCTCAGACGGTCTTTCCCGATAAGTTTACCCGTCACGCGGCAGATACCGTAGGTTTTGTTCTCTATGCGTACAAGCGCGTTCTTCAGATCGCGCACGAATTTCTCCTGGCGGCCGGCTAATATGGCGTTCTGCTCTTTGCTGAGGGTTTCAGCACCTTCTTCGAATGCTTTAAAAGTTGGCGATGTGTCATCGGTACCGTTGTTTTGGTCGTTGATGAAACTTTCGCGTATCAACATCAGATCGCGTTCTGCTTTTTCTATTTTTTGCTGAATCAGCTCTTTGAATTCCTGTAAATCGGCATCGCTGTACCGCTGTCTTTCTTCTGCCATAGCTATAGTTTTTGTTCAGAATGTTCGCGTTCGTTCTACTTCTTACCCGTTACTGAAAAGCGTTGTCTGAATTTTATTTTTAAAATTAATTGAATGAATTAAACTTTTTCCACATTTATTTTAAATTTCACATCATCGATCTCGATCTCCGCAAAATTTGCGAGTGAATTTACAATTTCTATTTTATCTGACAATACTTCTTCTGAAATATACGCCTTATTCTCCATTAACTGCTCATCGTAGCCTGAATTGCGCTCAATCTGCACGGTGATGCGGTCTGTGAGTTCAAAATCCTGGTCTTTTCTTAAATTCTGAACCCGGTTTACAAATTCACGGGCAACTCCTTCTGCTTTCAGTTCGTTGGTAAGCGTCAGGTCCAGCGCAACGGTGAGTTTTCCTTCACTCGCAACCGTCCAGCCCGGAATGTCTTTGGTGAAAATTTCTACATCGTCAGTTGAAATTTCGTAGCCTTCAATCGTCATTTTTCCGTCTTTTTCAAGCGCAGAAATCTGCTCAGCAGTCAGATTTGAAATAGCCGCGCCTACGATTTTCATGTCTTTTCCAAGCCTTGAACCCAGTGTTTTGAAGTTGGGTTTGATCTGTTTTACAATGAGGTGCGATGCTTCATCCGCATTGATAAGCTGAAGTTCTTTAACGTTCACTTCCTGCTTTATAAGTTCTGAAACTGCCAAGATCTGAGCTTCCGTTTTCGCATCCAGAACAGGAATCATCACTTTCTGTAAAGGTTGGCGAACTTTTACGTTTTCTTTCTTTCTTAGTGAGAAGACCATCGAAGTAATCTGCTGCGCAAGGTGCGTTTTTTCAACAAGATCCTGATCTATGAGCGCTTCGTCAGCTTTCGGGAAATCGGTTAAGTGAACAGATTCTGCCGAATTTTTGCCTGTAATTGTATTTAAATCCTGATAAAGCTGATCCATAAAGAAAGGCGCGATAGGAGCCGCTATTTTCGAAACCGTTTCGAGGCAGGTATACAAAGTCTGGTATGCCGAGATTTTATCATCAGAATATTCGCCTTTCCAGAAACGCCTTCTGCAAAGCCGTACATACCAGTTGCTTAGGTTGTCGTTTACGAAATTATTGATTGCTCTCGCCACTTTCGTCGGTTCGTAATCATTGTAAAATTCGGTGACGTCTTTTACTAAAAGATTAAGTTCCGAAAGGATCCATCGGTCGATTTCCGGACGGTTTTCTATTTCTTTTTCTGAATAATTAAATCCGTCAACATTCGCGTACAGCGCAAAGAACGAGTAGGTGTTATACAAAGTTCCAAAAAATTTCCGGCGAACCTCATCGATACCTTCCACGTCAAATTTCAGGTTTTCCCAGGGATTTGCGTTCGCAATCATGTACCAGCGTGTCGCATCAGGGCCGTATTTTTTAAGTGTTTCAAACGGGTCAACGGCA
This sequence comes from Bacteroidota bacterium, assembly GCA_023419095.1. Taxonomy (GTDB): domain Bacteria; phylum Bacteroidota; class Bacteroidia; order Flavobacteriales; family Weeksellaceae; genus Kaistella. The sequence continues at coordinate 4,145 of JAEZYN010000109.1, forward strand.
TTTCCAAGTCTTTTCGACATTTTCTGGCCATTTTTGTCTAAAACCAAACCGTTCGACATCACATTTTTATAAGCCACAGAATCGAAAACTGCAGTCCCGATCGCGTGAAGCGTGTAAAACCAACCGCGTGTCTGGTCAACACCTTCTGCGATAAAATCCGCTGGGAAAGCTTTTCTTTCGTCAATAAGTTCTTTGTTTTCAAACGGATAATGCAGCTGTGCATAAGGCATTGAGCCGGAATCAAACCAAACATCGATGAGGTCGGACTCGCGTTTCATCGGCTTTCCGGAAGGTGAAACCAGCGTGATTCCGTCAACGATATTTTTATGCAAATCTATTTTTGCATAATTCTCTTCAGACATATCGCCGGTGATGAAATCTTCAAAAGGATTCGCCGACATGAAACCAGCTTCGACTGATTTTTGGATTTCCGCCATTAATTCTTCCACCGAACCAATGACAAGTTCCTCTTTTAAATCTTCTGAACGCCAAATAGGCAACGGAATTCCCCAATATCTTGAGCGCGAAAGATTCCAGTCGTTTACATTTTCAAGCCAGTTGGCGAAGCGCCCTTCGCCGGTAGATTTTGGTTTCCAGTTGATGGTTTCATTCAGTTCTACCAGACGATTTTTTACGGCCGTCATTTTCACAAACCAGGAATCCAAAGGGTAATATAGGACCGGTTTGTCTGTTCTCCAGCAATGCGGATAACTGTGGACGTATTTTTCAACCTTGAAGGCTTTGTTTTCAGTCTTTAAAAGGATTGCGAGTTCAACATCCCATGATTTTTCCGGTGCAGTTCCGTTCTCGTAATATTCGTTTTTAATATACTTTCCGCTGAATAATTCAGGAACATTTTCACCTTTAAGGAATTTTCCGCTCAGATCTACGAGCGGCACCAGATTCCCGTTTTCGTCTTTGACTAACATCGGCGGAATGCCACTTTCTTTCGCTACGCGCGCATCATCAGCCCCGAAAGTCGGTGCAATGTGCACAATTCCGGTTCCGTCTTCTGTGGTTACGAAATCTCCGATGATTACTTTAAATGCGTTTTGTGGACTTTCAGCAGGTAAAAACCACGGAATCAGCTGCTCGTATTCGGTTCCGGCCAAATCAGCTCCGGAAAATTCTTGCACGATTTGATAAGGAATTACTTTGCTTTCACTGGTATAATTAGCAAAATCTTCATCAGTTCCTTCGGCATATTTCTTCCCGAAATTCTTTTGAACTAAAGCCTTAGCTAAAATGATATTTATCGGCTCGAAAGTGTACTGGTTGAAGGTTTTCACTAAAACATATTCAATGTCTTTCCCTACAGCCAAAGCGGTGTTCGAAGGCAGAGTCCACGGAGTTGTTGTCCATGCCAGAATGTGAATCGGCTGAGTGAATGTCTCGTTGTTTTCGGTGTCAAATTCAGCCCAATGAAGGGCGCCGCCGCAGCTCGCACCGGCGATCTGGTCTTTATCGATGGTGCTTTCAGATTTACTTTCGCCTAATTTCTGCTTAGCCTTCGCTGACAGTTTTTTAACTTTAAACTGTGCGACAACTGTTGTATCAGAAACATCGCGGTAGGTTCCTGGCTGGTTAAGTTCATGTGAGCTTAGACCTGTTCCCGCCGCCGGCGAGTAGGGCTGAATCGTGTAGCCTTTGTACAGTAAACTTTTGTCGTAAAGTTGCTTTAGAAGCCACCAGACAGTTTCCATATATTTTGGCTCGTAGGTGATGTAAGGGTCCTGAAGGTCAACCCAATAACCGATTTTTTGGGTTAAATCGTTCCACACGTCCGTGTAGCGCATCACCGCATTTCGGCACGCCTGATTGTATTCTTCAACGGAAATTTTAGTTCCGATGTCTTCTTTCGTGATTCCGAGTTCCTTTTCAACGCCCAATTCTATGGGTAGGCCGTGTGTATCCCAACCTGCTTTCCGGAAAACCTGCTTTCCGTTTTGGGTCTGGAAGCGGCAGAAAATATCTTTCAACGCTCTGGCCATCACATGATGAATGCCCGGCATTCCGTTAGCCGAAGGCGGACCTTCATAGAAAACGTATTCCGGTTTTCCTGCGCGCAGGTCAACCGATTTTTTAAAGGTTTCGTTCCGGTTCCAAAACTGCGAAACGTTTTCAGCTACGGCAGTGAGGTCCAGATTTTTATATTCGTTAAACTTCTTCATTGTCAGTCAGTTTAATTAGAATGGTCCTAATTAATTTAAGTTTGCGAATATAGGCTTTTTGTTTAAATTTTTGCGAGTTTAAAGCCTAAATATCAGCATTTAGGCAGCGTTATTTCTACCCTTGTGCCGGCCGGCACGCCTGAATTATATAGGTCTTTATATTCTATCCTGAAGTCGTGCGGCGCAAAATAGCTTTTCAGCATGCCGCGTGCAATGTGTACGCCCATCGATTTCTGATTGCTGTAAACCGTGGTTTTAAGTGCTTTCGCAGCTTCGCGGCCAATCCCGGAATCGGTAATGTGAATTTTGATGCTCTGCGAATCTTCAAAAATATCAAGCGTGAGGCGCTTTTCGTGCGACTGTGCAAGGCCGTGCAAGATGGCATTCTCGATGAAAGGCTGCAACACCATTGGCGGAACTTTTATAGTTTCACAGTCAATTTGTGGTGCAGTATTCACATTGAATTCGATATCCGTAAACCGCAGATTTTCTATATCCACATACAGTTGAAGCGTGTGCAGCTCTTCCGCAAGCGTGAATTCTTTCATTCGCGAAGCTGCCAGGATGGTGCGGATGATTTTGGAGAATTTGGTGAGATAATTTACCGCTTTTTCATTTTCGTTCTCAAGGATGCAGAATTTGATAGAGTTCAGCGCGTTGAAGATAAAATGAGGATTCATCTGGCTTTGAAGCACCGTAAGTTTCAGATCTGAGATCTGCTGCATGTATTTTATTTTTTCGTTCTCCACCGTGAGGCGGATTTCGTTTTCGCGGCTTACTTCGTATTTCAGCACCTCATTTTTCTGCAGCGCTTCTACAAATTCTTTGTGAAATTCGACCTTTTCATCGAAAATTACTTTCTGTTTATGACCCAATGCGAGCGAGAATGCCAGGTTTTCCACCAGCAGACCCGCAAAATAAATAATGTTTCCGGTTTCGCGGGATATATTGATCCACGGATGATTCCGCACGATACTTTCTCCTAAAAGTGAACTGATAAACAAAATGAGACCGCCAAAAAGGATGTAGTATTTTAAATTGTTCTGAATTTTGATCAAAATGTTAAACGCCACCGCCGTCTGCAGCGTAATGAGCAGTATAAACAGCTTATTGTAAGAATCGAGGATGCCGTGAGCTACCGTTTTGTCAAGAGCATATGCCGCCGCCGCCGCAACTAAAAGCGCAGATACAGGGTACACAATCGTTTTATACCATTTTTTATTGGATGATTTAATATCTAAAAATTCTGCGAAAAAGAAAAAGTAAATACAGTTAAAAGTAATTGTAAAAAGCGTTTTAGTATCGAAATTGAGCCCGGTCATTTCGCAGAAATTGACCAGAAAACCTTCTTCGGCAACCGGAAGATATGCTAAAAAAGAAAAGAACGTATAGGAACTGTAAAGCAGATAACTCCAGTCCCTGTTGCGCAAAAACATGGCCAGGTGGTACACGGAAAGCATAAACAGTGCCCCCAGTACCATCTGGAGAACATGTGTATGCGCATCTCTTTCGATAAGCGAAAAGAACGGTTGTGACATTTTTTCGCGGTTTTTTTCAAAGCTACAACAATTTGAATTTAAGATATTTTAACTTAATTATTAAACGTAATGCATCGCCTAACATATCAGATTATACCTGAAAGCCTGCATTTTTTAATACTGAAGTCGTCATATTTTCATGTCTTAAAGCCATTAAAAAAAAACTTCTACTTTTGCAAAAAGTTAGTGAATGTCTAAAAATCTTGTCATAGTAGAGTCGCCTGCGAAGGCGAAAACCATCCAAAAATATTTAGGTAAAGATTTCGAAGTGAAGTCGAGCTTTGGCCATATCCGCGATTTGCCTAAAAAAGGAATGGGTATAGATTTGGCGACTTTTACGCCTGACTATGAAGTGTCTGCGGACAAAAAGAAACTTGTTTCTGAACTTAAAGCCGCGGTGAAGAAAGCCGAAACTGTATGGCTTGCGTCTGATGAAGACCGGGAAGGTGAAGCTATTGCGTGGCATCTAGCTCAGGAACTTAAATTAAAAGAAGACAATACCCGCCGTATTGTTTTTCATGAAATCACAAAGAACGCGATCCTTAAAGCGATCGAAAATCCGCGTCAGATAGACCAAAATCTCGTTAACGCGCAGCAGGCAAGACGTGTGCTGGACCGCATCGTAGGTTTTGAAATGTCGCCCGTTCTTTGGAAAAAAGTGAAAACAGGCCTTTCCGCAGGTCGCGTTCAGTCTGTAGCCGTAAGATTAGTGGTTGAGCGCGAGCATGAAATTCGCGATTTCAAAGCCAAATCTACCTTTAAAGTGGACGGTGTTTTCTACAATAGTGAAAAACAGGAAATCGCTGCCAAACTTAAAAAAGATTTCGCGCAGGAAGCAGATGCCGAAAATTTCCTTTCTCAGGCACAGACTGTTGATTTTTCTGTACTGAATGTGGAGAAAAAACCGGGTTCACGTACGGCATCCGCGCCTTTCACTACCTCGACGCTGCAGCAGGAAGCGAGCAACCGTCTGGGATACGGCGTTACGACGACGATGCGTGTGGCACAGCGGCTTTATGAAGAAGGTTTCATTACTTATATGAGAACCGACTCGGTGAATCTTTCACAGGAAGCCATCGAAGGTGCAAAGACACAGATTATTTCAGAGTTTGGCGAATCTTATTCCAAGCCACGAAACTATAACACAAAATCCGCGTCCGCGCAGGAAGCGCATGAAGCCATACGGCCCACCGATTTCACATTGAAAAGTATTCCGGATGTGCAGCTTAACAAGCTTTATCAGCTGATCTACAAGCGTACGTTAGCTTCGCAGATGGCGAATGCAAAAATTGAAAAAACGGTAATTGAAATTGGAAACTCAAAACTTCCGCATCATTTTGAAGCGCAGGGAGAGGTGATTGTATTTGATGGTTTTCTGAAAGTTTACGGTATTACTAAAACTGACGAAGAAGACGAAGAAAACACAGAAAAACTACTGCCGAGAGTATCTATAGGCGAAGCCTTAAGCTATAAAAAAATAGAAGCTACCGAAAAATATTCCCGCCCGCCCGCGCGCTATACAGAAGCCGGACTGGTGAAGAAACTGGAAGAACTTGGCATTGGCCGTCCTTCCACCTACGCGCCAACCATCCAGACGATTCAGAACCGTGAATATGTTGAAAAGAGAGAAGTGATGCCGCAGGAGCGCGAAATCATGAAAATCACGCTTTCGGAAAAAGATATTAAAAAACAGCTGCTGACTGAAAAATTCGGTGGCGACAAAAATAAATTTTTGCCAACCGACATAGGCGAGGTTGTAAACGACTTCCTTACGCAGAATTTTTCTGAAATTCTTGATTATGGCTTCACCGCTAAAGTAGAGCAGGATTTCGATGAAATTGCAAGCGGCGACGAAAAATGGAAAGATGTTTTGCAAGGTTTTTACAAAGATTTTCATCCAAAAATTGCCGATGTAGAAGAAAACGCCGATCGCGCCAATGGCGAGCGGATCCTGGGAGTAGATCCTAAGAGCGGTAGAAACGTTCTCACTCGGATCGGCAGATTCGGGCCAATGGTACAGATTGGTGAGCAGGATGATGAGGAAGCACCGATATTTGCCAGCCTGATGCCTTCGCAGAATATCGCTACGATAACTCTTGAGGAAGCTCTCGAACTTTTCAAAGTTCCGTTTGACCTGCAGGATTTTGAGGGAAAACCAGTATCCGTGGGTGTGGGCCGCTTCGGGCCGTACGTAAAATGGGGCGATACCTTCATCAGTATTCCGCGCGGCGAGGAAGCACTATCGGTAACGCAGGAACGTGCGGAAGAGATCATTAAAGAAAAGCAGATTGCCGACGCACCTATCGCAACTTTTCAGGGCGAACCTGTAACGAAAGGAACGGGAAGGTTTGGTCCTTTTATTAAGTATAAATCTCTTTTTATCAATGTCCCGAAACGTTATGATTTTGAGAATCTGTCCCAAAACGATATCACGGAACTGATTGAGGCAAAACTCCACAAGGAGGCAAACCGCTACATCAGGCAGTGGGAAGACGAGAAAATTTCAATCGAAAATGGCCGCTGGGGACCTTTTATAAAGTTTGGTAAGGCGATGTTCAAGATCCCGAAAAACAAAAAGGACGAAAAATTTACCGCCGAAGAACTGGCCGAGGTTTCGCTGGATGAGGTGAAAAAATGGATTACTGCGCAGGACAAAAACGCTTTTAAAGAAAAAACGAAGAAAGCACCTGCCAAAAAAGCTTCCGCCAAAAAAACGCCGGCGAAGAAAAAATAAATTTGACATTTCAATATGTAATAATGCGCTCTGAGACAGGTCAGTGCGCATTTTTTTTGCCCATGAAACTGTGTTTACACGATAATAATCAAAAAAAAAGATGATAATTGAGCTAACGAATCCAAAATATTTCTAATTTTAACAATACAGAAATGTGCCGCAGGATATTTTAAGACGGAAAATTCAGAAAGACACGATGTGGTTTTCAAATTTTTATTTTTTAAAATCCTGTTTTTTTACCTAAAAATGTTAAACGTGGGTTTAATTTTTTAACCACTTTACCCGAAATCTGATTCAGTATATGCTAAATCAGATTTTTTAAGTGAAAATTTCAGGTGTCATATTTAATGCATATTAAAATTTTATAAAATATAAAGATGTCCTGATAATGCCGATTTCGTGCGATTTATATTCATTGCTAAGGGGTTACAATGAGTATAAATTTAAGAATAGCAGGATAAGGGATTTAAAATATTATTCAAAAAAGGGGTTTTAACGGATAATATGTTGAATATATTTTTATATTTGCCGCACACAGATGAGAAAAAATTTATTGAGAAAAGGAGATGGGTTAATAAGCCATTAGAAACACAATAGATGTAAAAAAAATCAAATCAAAATTTGAAAATTTTTTTTACAATGATAAAACTTCATCTGTTAGTACTTTGCCTTATGGCAAATGCTGTGTTTTCGCAAACTGCGGATTACACAAAAGCGCCCAACAGCTATATTTACGATTTGGATCAGGCCAAGGTGCAAAACTTTGGTGGCCTGTTGATTCCCGTAAAAAAAGCATACGAGATGTGGGCGAAATATCCTTATTTAAAAACCAATGGAAATCCTACGCCGATTCCTGCCGGAGTTCAGTCTGCCTCGATTTACTGGGAAGATGTTCCGGGACTGATTCGCAGTGTAAGTATAGTGTCTGCAGGTGCTGAAAGCGAAGCGCAAATGAAAGTGGAAGTTGACCCGGGCAAAGGTAAAGGCAATGCTATGGTTGCCTTCAAGGTTGACGGTACCATTTACTGGAGCTGGCACATTTGGGTGACGGACAATCCGGAAAACGGCGTTGTTTACGGTCATGGCACTGAAACGGACATTGACGGAAACCCGATCAACATACAGTACATGGACCGTAATCTTGGGGCGACGTCAAACGGTATTGTAGATCATCAGTGGAACAAAACTGGTGGTTTGATGTACGAATGGGGCCGCAAAGACCCTTTTCCTCCTTTGGTTTATAAAGATTCCGATTTTTACGCAATCACGGGCGAGGTCGGCAAGCTGCGTCATCCGCAGGTTGACCCTGTAAATACCATTCCAGTGGTAGTGCGGCCATTCGATGAGATCGAAAAAAACATGCAGTATTCGGTAAATAATCCCATTAATTATATTGTAAATACTGATTCCGGCGGCAACTGGTTCAGTAGCAGCCGATACAAAGTGCCGGGCGCGAGTCCAAATTATATTACATGGGATCTGTGGTCGGATAATGCTAAAGGCGGTAACAGCAATGGGAACAGTTCCAATCAGGCACTGAGCGAGGAAAGCCGTTCGTACGAGCTGAAATCTGAACTCGATCCGTGCCCGAGTGGCTGGAGGATACCCTCGTACTACGGCCGTGAAACGCAGAACAATAATCTTGCTTTCTTCGGAAAAAAAGGCGACTGGAATAATGCGGATACCAATGTGATGAACCGACAGCTATTCCCCGATTCAGCCAATCCACATCTTAACGGAATAAAAGTTTACCCAGGCATCGGTATGGATTTTACCAATGCTGAAGGAGGTAACCGAAATATTGGAAAACTGCCGGTGCCCGGTGCCTACGTTTACTATCCGAATTCGGTGGCGCCAAATGCTCCGGTAGGCGTAATATTTCAGGATAATGCTGCCAATGGTGGCTGGTGGAGTTCTACTTTCGCCTACGATGGTGCACGGTTGTTTTCGATGATTTCTGATCCCGAGCGTACGAATACCAGTGTGGGTTTACATGCGATTTTTAATAATCAAACAAATCCAACGCGCTCCGGAAACGCCGTTCGCTGCATGCGTGATCCAAATATGTCGAAGATCGGAGACTTTGCCACACAGTATTTCGATGCTGTCAAAGAAAATTATACAAAAGGTATTGATAATCCGAACTCCTATATTGTTGTAGGGCAATCTTCATTGCTGATTCCGGTAAACAAAGCCTTTGCAGTGCACAATCAACTGCTTTCCGATCAAGAAATGCCGCGTACTGACCGTCTGTCCGCTAGTGTGGTGTGGAGCAGCTCTGTGAATCTGATCAAGAAGGTATCTGTAATTGTTGACGAAAATGATCCTCGCGATTCGCACATAGAAGTACTGCTGGATCCTGACTATCACGGAAACGCAGTAGTTGCACTACATAGCGGCAACAAAAATGGTCCGGCACTTTGGAGCTGGCATATCTGGGCGCCTGGTGATGATCCTACTGCCTACCCTGTAAGTTACACAACTGAAGAACCGCTACCTGTAACATACAATTTTGTAAACCCGACAACAAGCAAGCATCCGCCACTTACCACCGTATTTATGGACCGAAATCTCGGTGCCATCTTCCATGAAGTGGATACAGAAATGAGCAACGGTCTGCATTACCAGTGGGGCAGAAAAGACCCTATTCCTGCTGCTGTGTCAAGCACAAGACGCCGCGTATTTTTAGGCGTTTCCACTACAAGTCAGAGTCTTACCAATTCACCAGTAAAAGCCGGTACATCCTACCGTGAACTTTCAGAATCAGTTTATGACAGTGAATTCACAGATTCATATTCCACATACGGTTCGCAAAACCCGGATCCGGTCAACAAAATTCGTGAAAACATCCGCTACTCTGTAGAAAATCCGTTCAGATTCTTATACCATGTAGGTATGGGTGCTCCTTTTGATGGCGGTGATAAATACCAAAATGACCTTAGCCAGATTCGGGACTGGGTTTCCGATGAGGCTGCGCAGGCATCAGACCGATGGGGACACGGCGACAAAAAATCACCATTTGACCCATGCCCGGAAGGATGGCGCGTGCCAGATGTTTCATTTACAAATCTTTACACTGGTTCTAAAGGTACTTCGCCGTGGTACAATGGCTACAGAGCAGATGCATACGGAAAACCCGGTGTCATCCAGGATCAGTGGCACAGCATTCAGCCTTTTTACGGTGGCGAATATGTCGGACAGATGGGCTGGAAATTTGATGATCCAACATTTAATATCGGTCAGTTCCCGATGGACGGAATCCGCGGTGAACTGGGTGAATATAAAGTGAAAATTGCAAGAACAGGTCTTTGGACGGCCTCAATGGCAGACCTCAATACAGGCTTTGCGTTGGCAATGCTTTTCCAGGATGATAAAGTGCAGACCGGAACCGGGGTTTATCCGCAGGCAGGTATGAGCGTCCGATGTGCAAAAGACGAAAAGAGACTGCTTGGAGACACTGCCGATAAAAATAAACCTGCACCTGTAAGACCGGTAGTTATTCCCCGTGAATTGCCTGCAGCACGACCTGAAGTGCAGGTTTCGCCAAACCCGTTCAAAAACGATTTCTCATTAATCAATGCTGAGGGTTCGGCTTACGAAATCTATGATTTCAGTGGAAAACTGGTACAGAAAGGCGTAGCAGGAAGCGGAAACGTGGCTGCGCCGGGCTTGCCAAAAGGTGCATACGTCATCAAAATCACCAGGAAAGACGGTGCAGTTGTAAGTAAAAAACTCATCAAGAACTAGCCGAATGAATGATTAAATGATTGAATGATTTTTCATTTGAGAGCCGCCCAAACCTGTATGGTTTGGGCGGCTTTTGTTTGAAAAAGTCATTTTGGGGCGGCACCAACTTTTTCGTTACTTTTGTGCGGTCTGGCCCTGGCCGGCATTTTTTAATATTAAAAAAATACTGTAATCCCAATGGATTTAGAAGATTTGCTGATACCTGCCAAAAAATTTAAGTCTGAAAAATGGCAGCTTGGCAGCCTGATCACAGACCGTATGCAGGAAGGTGGTATTGCACTTATTTTCTGCTCAGATTTTCGGGGCCATGAAGACGGAAGTGCCGAAGTTTTAGATTATTTCGAAGTCAGACGTGAGCTTTACAAACTTTCAAAACTTGATTTTAGCTTACCAGTCTGCGATCTCGGTGCTCTGATCTCCGGCAAATCGCATGCAGATACGCATTTTGTACTGCAGGAACTGCTTTTGGCCTGTTTTAAAAAAGATATAGTCCCGATCGTCATCGGTGGCAGCAACGATCTTTCCTATTCACTTTTTTCAGCTTTAAACCTTTACAGGCAGAATCTTACTTACACGCAAATCTCAAATATAGTTTCGCTCGCCGGGAATACCGGCGAGATCTCGGAGAAGAATTTTTTAACTAAAATTTTCAGCGACTCAAGCTTCAGCCTCAAAAATTATCATCATTTAGCTTATCAAAAACACCTGAATGAGGTAGATTCGGTGCGTCTGATGAAAGAAGTCGATTTTGATGTGGTGCGTCTGGCCGAAATGATGAACAGTACCGAAAATACCGAACATTTCTTCCGGCGTGCAGACTTGGTAACGGTAAATTGTGATGCCGTAGAAAGTTTTAGCGGCGCATTTTCGGTAAGCCCGCAGGTGAACGGTCTGAACCGCCGCGAAATCTGTGCGTACATGAAGGAAGTAGGCCTTAGTGAAAATTTGGCCTCTGCCGGAATTTTTAATTTTAATTCCCGTTCGGCTTCACAGCTGAATCATCAGCTGTTGGCACAAATGATCTGGCATATGGTAGAAGGCATAAATATTCAGCGGTCTCACCCAAAGGAACGGCAGTTCGAAACATTTTGGATCATGTCAGACGACACCCAATATGCCTTCCAGCGCGACAGTTTCAGCGGGTTGTGGTATTTTGGCTCCGACGAAAACCGTGAAAACCTGATTCCGTGCTCACGACAGGAGTATGAGGCGGCAATCCGCGGAGATCTGCCTGCACGGCTGTTCAAATCCACCATCTGAAAAAAAACAAGCCGATAATGAAACCTTTATCTAAACTTTACAGCAATCAGGCCTTATTGGTCCTGTTGACAGTATTGGTGAAGGTTCCGATATTTTTCACGCGCCATATTCAGGAAGATGCATACATCACGTGGCGTGTCGCGCGAAATTTTTTAGAATCCAGTGTCATCGGTTTTAACGGAGCCGAACGCATTTCGGCTTCCACCACGCATCTTTATATGGCCGTTTCAGCGATTTTTCAAGCGGTGTTCGGTGATTTTTTCATTTATCCTGTCCTTATTTTCAGCAGTGTACTCTTTGCGGTGGGCAGTATTTGGCTTGCAAGGATTTTCTTTAAAGATGATTTAAAACGCCAGTTCATTTTTGTTCTTTTGCTTAATGTGGTGCCACCCGCACTCACAGCTTCCTGCGTGGGAATGGAGTATGGCGCGCTGTTTTTCCTGTATTGCGGATTGATTTATCATGGAATTTTTCTCGGCAGAAAGTGGGCTTATTTCGTGTTTCCGGTTCTCCTTTTATGGACACGGCTTGCCGCGGCACTTTTTCTAAGTGTGTTTTTTGTGGCAGATCTGGTAATGCGGCGCAGGATCAGTATTGCATTTCTCGTCGGCGGCATTTTGGGAATTTTTACTGTGGTTGCATTTAATTATTTGTATTTCGGCGAATGGGTCAATCACACCATTACTGCTAAAAAAATTGCGTATAAAAACCTGTTTGTGGACAGCAGTTGGAAGCACATTTTGTTTCAGTGGGCGTATTATGGCGGACTCATTAAAAAATATTCTGTCTTTACGCTGGCGGTTTTCCTGATCTTTCTGGTGTTTTTAGCAATTTGTTTGCTTAAAATTATTAAAGATAAAAAGTTCACTCACCATCAGAAAATTCTGCTGCTCGCCATTACGGTTTTTGCGCTTGTCAAAATTTCCGTTTTTGCCTATTTTCAGGCTTATTTTGACTGGTATTACTGGTTGCCGCGCGTGTTTCTGTTTGCGGTTGTCATTGTGTATCTGCTGCGTTATTTGCCTTTAAATAAAAAAATTGTACTGCCGGGTTTCATTATCGTTTTCGGAGGTCTGTATCTGTTTCAGTTTCTGCAATCTTATGCAATTGGTTACATGGAAGATGGGCAGCGCAGAAGAATTGCCAAAGAACTGAGTGTGAATGCGGGTCCAAAGCATTCAATCATGCTGGAGCCGGCCGGAATTATTCCGTTTCATACCCGATTTTATACCTATGATGAAGTAGGTTTGGTGAATAAAAAAATGACGGCAGAGATGCTGAAAGATGAGGAATTTTGGTGGATCAATTCTGTGCGGAAATTCAGGCCTGATTATATCCTTACTGTCAACTACGAAGTTGGCGATCCTGCGAGTTATTATCATTTAAAACCGTCAGACTCCACTTATTTTTCAGCGCATTACAAAGCCGTCAAAACCTTTCCGATTGCAGATCTGCACAAAAATGCGCCTGCGATCTTGAAGTGGATTTATGAGTTACGTCCGATTGGCAAAGATTATCACTTGTACAAAAAACTGTAGCTGATATGGTAAAAGTTTCGGTGATAGTTCCGGTTTACAACGTAGAAAAATACCTTCAGAAATGTCTGAATTCTTTGGTAAACCAAACGTTGCGCAGCATTGAAATCATCGTTGTAGATGACGGCAGCACTGATTCTTCACCGGAAATCATCGGACGTTTTAAAAATGGTCATCCTGAAATCATTAAATATTTAAAAAAAACAAACGGCGGCTTAAGTGACGCGCGGAATTTCGGTTTAGATCAAGCCGCGGGCGAATTTATCGGATTTGTAGATGCCGATGATGAGGTGACACCGGAAATGTTTGAAGAACTGTACTCACTGAGCCAAAAACATGAGGCTCAAATTGCACTTTGCAACCTTGTGAAAGTGGATGAACATGGTAAAGAAGTTCAAAAACTCCCTCAAATTCCCAATTTGCCCGAAAAAATAGTTTTGGCTGAAGATTTCAGTGCATTTGCGGATCTTTCTTATTTTGCGTGTAATAAAATATTTAAAAAGGAACTGTTTAAAAATAAAAGATTTCGAAATGGCATTCATTTCGAAGATATACAGCTGATACCGCAGCTTTTGCTACAAAGTGAGATCATAGCGCACACTTCAGCGTACCACTACCGCTATCTTGAAAGAAGCGATTCTATTTCGCGGACGCACACTGCGAAAGGCCTGGACATTCTGCGCGCTGTGGAAGATGTGGAAGAACATTTCGCAAAATCTTCTTATAAACACGAGGTGGAGGAGTTGCACCGCTTCCGGATCCTCGAAGGTGTCTACACTTTTCTAGCGTATTGGGCTTTCGTAAAAGATGCGGAAACTTCAGCTAGAATGGCGACGGAACTGCAAAAATTCCGGGAAGAACGTGGACTTGGTGTGACAGAAATATTGCAGTACAAGCGTTTTGGGCGGAATTATCTTTTATCTTTACCGCCCGGAAAAAAGATTTTTTATCTGCTTTATTTCATGGGCTTCCGTCGGCTGCTGCGAATGGTAGCCAAAAACAGAAACTGATAAATGGCGATTCTGCACCCTATTTTTATTGTAATTTTTCTGTTTCTTGCTTACGCGAGTTACATGGAAATTTTCCGGCTAGAGCGCAAAGTCAGCATCTATACGTGGATTGCCGCTGTACTGATCATCATCGCCGTGGGATTCAGACTGGATGTAGGCGCAGATTATCCGGTTTACCGAATGCTTTTCTCGGGTTTTGCCGTTTACACTTCTTACGCAGACGTCTTTGATAAAGCGCTGTTCCGCCCGAATACTGAAGAAATAGAGTGGATCTTCGTACTTATCAACAAGCTTGTGTTTGATTTTGGCTTTCCGTTTTATATCGTCACATTGGTTATGGCCATTATCGCGGTAGGCCTGAAGTTCACGACCATTCACAAAAATGTTGCCTATCCTTCGCTGGCCATTCTGTTCTATTTTATGCCGATCATGTTTTTCGAAGATTCCGGGCAGATGCGCCAGGGACTCGGGATTGCGGTCTGCGTTGCGTCCTTTAAATTTATAAAAGAAAGAAACCTGCCCATGTTCCTGCTCTGCATCTACATTGCGCTGGGCTTCCATAAGACATCGATTGTATTTCTCCCGGCCTACTGGATTGTCAAAATTCCGATGAACAGCAAGCGTATTTTTTGGGTGCTGATCATTGCTTTGATCTGTTCACCGCTGGAACTTTACCGTCTTGGCGGAAATTTTTTCAGCTCGTTGGCTCCGCAGGATATTTCCGGCGCCTATGTAGGCTATATGGATGACAGATACTATGGTTCGCAGGTAGAAACAGGGCTGAATGATTTGGTGAAACTTATTTTTATTGTAATTTTAATTCGCTACGACAAGAAAGGTTGCGAGGAGATCTTGTGGTATGAGTACATGCGGAATCTCGCCGTTTTTGGCTTGGCGCTGTTTTACTTTTTCAGGTCTAATGAGATTTTTGCGGTGAGGTTGCCCGGCGCCTACATGTTTTTCTTGACGATGTTTTGCCTTACCAATTTGGTTCGGGCGGTAGAGGGGCGCACGCGACAATTTCTATATTTTGGCTTTATGGCCTATTTTATCGCGATGTTTTTTTATTTTGGCAGCGGCAACGGCCACCGGGGCGGTTTCACGGTAGACCGGTACAATAATGCACTTTGGTAAACACAAATGGATGAACTAAAAAATCTACTTCAGCAAGCCGGAATACCTCTGTTTTACCTTAAATTATTTTTTGGTATGCTGGGCTCATTTCTGCTCACGTTTTTCACAATTCCGACTATCTCCAAGATTTCAAGGCGAAAAAACCTGATGGATGAGCCGGGAGTCCGGAGTTCTCATCTGCGCAAGATTCCGAATCTTGGCGGCATCGCGATTTTTTATTCAATCTCGGTCTGCGCTTCGGTATTTGCATTTGAACTCTTTGAACTCTATAAATTCCTCTTTGCCTCACTTGTGATCCTGCTCTACATCGGCGTGATGGACGACATCGTGGTGATGAGAGCTTACAAGAAACTTTTTGCCCAAATCATTGTCACGGCGCTGATGGTCATCGGCTCCGATGTGCGTCTGCGCAGCTTTTTTGGTTTATTCGGGATCTACGAACTGAGTTATTTTTTCAGTGTGGCAATCAGTATTTTTACATTTATTGTGTTGATCAACGCATTTAACCTTATCGACGGAATAGACGGACTTGCCGGAAGCTATTCCATCCTGTGCAGCGCCATGTTTGGGATTAGCTATTTCCGTTTGGGCGAATACAATTATCCGCTTGTTGTACTTTCCGGCATCATCATAGCGTCAGTTGCGGCATTTCTGTACTATAATCTCTCTGGATACCGTAACATGAAGATCTTCATGGGTGATACCGGCTCAATGATTTTAGGTTTCCTGCTCGCCTTCACGGCCATTTGTTTTATTGATATTTTTATAGACAAAGAACTTCCAGGCGTACCGCGATATTACCTGCAGTCTGCTCCGTCTGTTGCGATGGCGATTCTCATTCTTCCCATTGTAGACACGCTAAATGTTTTCATCATAAGAACCGTCAAAGGTCGTTCACCATTCCGTGCAGACCGAAACCACATTCACCATGCTTTGCTGGATCTGGGTCTTACACACCGCCGCAGCACGGTTTATATTCTTCTCTATTATCTGCTGATCGTGGGTGTAGCCTACTTTTTTAGGCATATCAATGTAAATCTGCTGCTGCTTATCATATTGTCTTTAGGTTTTATGGGTGCATATTTGCCCAAAGGACTTCTATTATTCAGAAAGAAAAACAATTAATTGCTAATTTTGCGCAATACACTTCATCGATGAACAAATTTTATCCGTATTTCTATATTTTTCTCATCTCACTCCTGCAATCCTGTGTTTCTACGAAAGATGTCCGTTATCTTCAGCCCAGCGAAACTTTAGTCATCAATGAAGAAGGCTTGGTTCCCTATAATGTGCCCGTTTACCGCGTAACAAAAAACGATATACTCACGCTGAATGTAGTTACCACACCAAAGGGTGATGCTGCACAGTTTTACTCTGCACTTAATGCAACCACTACCCAGGAAGGCGGTGCAGTAGGTATCAATAATTCCGCTACAGGTAATATGCAAAGCGGTCAGGGTGGGAATTCTGTCTTTTATTTTAATGGTTTAAAGGTTGATTCAAAAGGCGATATCAATATCATGGGCATTGGCTACGTGAAGGCAGAAGGCCGCACGCTGGAAGACATTACGCAGGAAATACAAACCCGCGTAAACGAAAACTTTGTGGAAGGTAAATCTGAAGTCCGTCTGAATACGGATGGTATTACGTATTATCTGTTAGGTGATGTAGAAACCATAGGTCTGACTGGTGAGAAAAAGGCGCATAAAAACACGCTTACACTAACGGAAGCCTTAGCTATCAATGGCGGGCTGAACCGAACGGTAGACCGAACCAATATTACAATTCACAGAAAGTTGCCGGAAGGTATTAAAATTGCAAAAATCGACCTGACCCGAGAAGATGCGATGAACTCGCCTTACTATTGGGTGCAGAACGGCGATGAAATATTCCTGAACACGCGTTCAAAAAACCTGAACGGCCTGGGCAAAGATCCTATCCAAACACTGACAACAGGAGTTTCGGTACTTACTACCGCTCTTTCAGTATATTTAATCTTAACACGTCTTTGATGATTCCCGAAAAAGAAAATAAAACAAAGACGAAAGCTGAAACTGTAGGTACTTTTGCGCTTTTCGATGTAGAGCATTTCATGCACCGTGTTTTGCGGAACTGGTATTGGTTTGTGCTGATGGCAGGCTTAGGCTATGGCATCTCGTGGGTTTACAGTAAGTACTATGCGCAGCGCATCTACGAATCGAACCTTTCGCTTAGCATTTCAAATAATACAGCAAGTTATTTTACGCCAAATCAGTCTATTAATTTTATTTGGGGCCAAACCGGTAATCAGGATGGGGTTTATTTAAAAAAAATGCTCCTTTCACGCTCGCACAACGAGTATCTGGTGCAGCAGCTCGACCTTTTCATTAATTATTCTACCAGAGGCCTCATCAAAGAAACCTATCTGGATAAATATGACTCGCCGGTTTTTTTGGAGGTCGACAAATCGCATCTTCAGCACGTTAATTATCCCATTACGCTCATTCCACGCGGAAAAAACCGCTATGAAGTGGTGTTGCCCGAAGATCCGCCCAGCACATCGCTTTATTCATACAAAACCGAAAATTTCCAGCCCGTACCACCGTATGCGCGTCCTGCGAACAAAATTATCAGCCTTAATGAGTGGTATATTTCGCCGCATCTGAAGTTTAAACTTGTGCCGAATCCGCAGGAAACTTCTATAAAGCTCGATAATATTATCCTGACGTTATCTACGGTAAACAATACCGTGAACAGTATTGTATCCACGATCGCAGTAGAATTCGATAAAGAGATAAACAGTATCATGATCATCAGCAAAAGAGGCTATAACCTGAACGGTACTGTGAATTTCCTGAACACATCAGTTGACGAACTCCAAAAGAAAAGACTTGCGGACCAAAACATCGTCGATAAAAACACGCAGGATTATCTGTTTCAAAATCTCGCCGGAATACGCAAAAAACTGGATTCCAGCGCGGCCGTTTTAAACCAGTTAAAAGTTACAGAAGGACTTTACGACATTAAAGACCGCGACGAGAAAGCTATTAAAACCATTAAAGATCTGCAAGTAAAAAAGGCCGAGCTTCTGACCAAATTAAACTCGCTGAACAGCATCCGCACATCGCTTTCTTCACAAAATCTGGATCGGATGATCAGTCCAAACGCTGCCGGCGTAGAGGACGGTCTGTTTTCAGCATCTGTTTCAGAACTAAAAGCTTTGTTTCAGAAAAGACGTGAGTTGGCACTGATCTACACGCCAAATTCTGAACCCATGCGCGAGATCAACAGGCTGATAAATGAGGCACGCAACAATTCTACCGGTTCACTGCGAAATTATTATAATGTGTACGCCACTGAGATTTCTAATATAGACCGTGAAATTGCAGCAGAAAGTGCCGGTATGGCCTCGTATCCTGAAAAGGAGCGCCGCTATCTCGATGCTGAACGTGGTTACAGCATGATAGAAGCCACTTACAACACTTTGCTTACCAAGCAGAATGAAACGCAGATGCGTGTGGCCACGAATAAATCCGATATTACGGTGATCGACCCGGCGAAAAATTTGGGTCAGGGCCCTATTGCACCTGACGTGAAACGTGCGCAGTACACAATTATGGGTGGATTGTTGCTCTTTCCTTTGCTGTTTTTAGGCATTGCTGAAGCTTTGGATTCCCGCGTGCGGAATATCAAAGAACTTTTGCAGGCTACCCGAATTCCGCTGTTGGGAGTTATCGGTAAGAATACACACGATAATAATCTGACGGTTCTTGAACAGCCGAGATCATCAATTTCTGAAGCTTTCCGCGGAATCAGGGCCAACCTGCGCTTTCTGCATAAGGAGGATAAAAAGTCGAAGGTAATTCTTCTTACGTCCTCGGTGGGCGGCGAAGGCAAGACCTATATTTCTATCAACATCGCTTCCGTTTTGGGTTTGAGCGGAAAAAAGACCATTTTGCTTGGAATGGATCTTCGTAAACCTAAGATTTTTGGCGATTTTAAAATTGACAACAAGTTTGGGATTTCGAACTATCTCACAGGTGAGGTGGAGATGGAAAATATTATCAACACTACCCGAATTCCAAACCTTCATGTCGCCACATCAGGACCTATACCGCCGAACCCGTCCGAACTGCTGATGAGTGACCGCAACCGGGAATTTATTGAAGAGCTTAAAAAGCATTATGATTTTATCGTTATAGATTCGCCTCCTGTAGGTCTGGTGGCAGATCCGTTTGAGCTGTTGAAGTATGCGGATGCCAGCATCTACGTTGTACGTCATGAATATACTGAAAAGTACATGCTGAAGATGATTACAGAGAAATACCACTCTCAGGAAGTGAAAAATCTCGGACTTATATACAATGATTTCCAGGCTAAGCAGGGTTACGGCTATGGGTATGGCTACGGATATGGCTACGGATATGGCTATTTCGACGAAGATAAAAATTACCGTCAGCCTACACTGATAAGAATCCGGGACAGATTCCGTTCATTCTTTAAAGCAAAGTGAAAAGTATAAAAAGCTGGTTAAATGATTTCGGACTGTTTATCATAAATATGCTCTTCTGCCGTTTTTCAGTTAAGTAAATTATGCTTTATTGTCTCTATTTAACTAAATATTAAGAATTTGCTTAACCACAAAATGTCCTATATTTGCAAAATTATTTATGAAAATTGATCTTCAATCGTTCAAAGGAAAGAAGTATGTTTTTTCCTTTTTCGCTGTGATACTGCTTTCCGCGCTCTCTATGGGGCAGCGGCACGAAGTGGGGATTCAGCTCGGGGCGAGCAATTTGGTTGGCGATATTGGCCGCACCAACTATGTACTGCAGAAACCTTTTGGCAATATCAGCGATTTTGGTATTCCGTTCTACGGCGGTATACTGTACCGGATGAACTTTAACCCGTATCAGACTTTACGTTTCAATCTGGGTTACAGCCACATACAGTTTGCGGATGGCGCTGCAAAAGAGGCGTACCGGAATAGAAGAAAACTCTGGGGAACCAACTCTGTTATTGAAGCCGACGCTATTTTCGAATACAATTTCCTGCCGGTAAACGAAGAGCAACAAAGTATGCTGAGTCCCTACATTTTTGCGGGTCTTGGCGCGATGATCAGCAATACGCCTCAGGTAGCACTCGAACACGATTTTCGCAGAGATGCCGGCGGAACGGCGCAGACACCCGTGGATAATCAGGATTTTGTGACGCGCCAGGGCGATTATCAGTCTGTAAGCCAGATCACAATGGGCATTCCTTTCGGGGTGGGTCTCAAATATAAATTTAATTACAATTGGGCACTTTTTGGCGAATTTATGTTTCGACCTACTTTTTCAGATTCTATAGATTATAGCGTCATCGATGAGAACAGCGTTCAGGTGAGTTATAACAAAGATATTCTGGCGCCCGGAAGCACTACCAAGTCGTTATTGCAGGAAACACCATATCTGGAAGTGGCTGAGGCCCGCGTTGCAGATTTCCTGAAAAGCCGTGCAATTGGCAATCCTAATTCTAAGGATTGGATAAATTCAGTAACCCTTGGTATCAGTTATTCATTCGGTAGGCCGCCGTGCTATTGTGGAGATTAGAAGATGCAGACATTCAAAGACAAAATAAATCCAGAGCGCCTGCCGCGGCATGTAGCCATAATAATGGATGGTAACGGAAGATGGGCAAAATCCCGCGGCCAAAAAAGAACTTTCGGGCACAAGCACGCTATCAAAGCGGTGCGTGAAGCGGTGAATGCCTGTAACGAAATCCATATTCCTTACCTCACACTCTATACTTTTTCGTCCGAGAACTGGAACCGGCCCGAAGATGAGGTAGATACTTTAATGAGTCTCATCTCTGAAACACTCATTCTGGAAGCCGAAGAAATTTTCACTAAAGGTTTGCGGATGCACATTATTGGTGATATCGCAAAACTTCCGCCACTCGTCCGTGAGCAAATGCTGCATCTGGTTGACATTACGAAAGAAAATACGCAGGGCAACCTTATTTTGGCTTTAAGTTATGGTTCTCACAACGAAATGCTGAATGCAGTAAAACAGATAAGTACTAAAGTGAAAAACGGCGACCTGACTGAAGATGAAATTACCGAGGAAGTCTTTGAAAATCATCTTTATACCAAAGATTTTCCGCCTGTGGATCTGCTGATCCGTACCAGCGGTGAGGTGAGAATCAGCAACTTTCTGCTTTGGCAGATTGCGTATGCCGAATTGCAGTTTCTGGATATCCTGTGGCCTGATTTCGGGCGCGAAGACTTTTTCAGATGCATCTACAACTATCAAAACAAAGAGCGCCGCTTTGGTAAAACCAGTGAACAGCTCGAAGAAAATATTTAAAAAAAGACTGTTAGCAAAATAAAAAATGAAGTTTAAATTCTTACCCATCATCATGTTTGTGGCTTCGGCACATTTCTATGGCCAGACCACACCCGAACAAACACCGCAGGATAACAATCCGGTATACGCGCAGAACGAAGCCGGGACCTACATCCTGAAAGACATCGTGGTAGATGGTGTAAAAAAGTACAGCCCCGCGCAGATCCTCAGATTTACCGGCCTTAATAAAAACGAAAGCGTAGAGATTCCGGGTCAGAAGATCAGCAATGCGATAAAGAAACTTTGGGAAACGCAGTCCTTTTCGGAAGTGGAGGTGTATATCCAAAGTATTGAGGGTGAGCAGATTGTCTTAAGATTTAATCTTCAGGATCTAAAAGACCTTGGCGAGGTAAAATTCACCGGAAAAGGTATCGGAAAATCTAAAAGTGAAAAACTGGCGAAGGAAAACAACTTGAAACCGGGAACCAAGATCACGCAAAATCTCGTTTCTACATTGAAAACCAATATTCCGCAGGAATATGTAAAAAAAGGTTTTGCTGACGCAAAAGTGACCATCCAGGAAAAAGTTAACGCGCAGGATCCTGAACTGGTAGACTGGACGATTGATGTAGATCGCGGCAAAAGAGTAAAGATCAGCCATATCGAGTTTGAAGGAAACGGAAGTGTTTCAGACAGAAAACTCCGCAACAAAGCATTTAAAAATACCAAGCAACGCAGATTTGGCATCAGGGGAATCCTGAAACCGTCAAAATTCATTGAAGAAAAGTACGAGGAAGATAAAAACAATCTGATCAGCTACTACCGGTCACTCGGTTTCCGCGATGCGAAGATTGTGTCAGACTCAGTTTGGAGAAATCAAAAGAATGATTTTGAGATCAACGTAAAGCTTAACGAAGGGAAAAAATATTACATCGGCGACATCAATTTCCTTGGAAATACAGCGTTCCCGACAGATTACCTTCAAAAAGTCTTAGGCTATAAGACCGGCGATATTTATGATGCTGTCGGATTTAATAAAAAAGTAGGTGAAGATGGCGGTAAAGAAGACGATTCTGACATTAAGTCAATCTACATGAACAACGGTTATCTGTTTTCAAATGTTACACCTATCGAAAAGTCCGTCGTTGGCGACTCCATTAACCTTGAGATCCGTATTTCTGAAGGTGAAAAAGCAACCTGGAACCGTGTAACGTGGAGTGGAAACACAACTACGCATGACCACGTTGTTTTACGGTCGCTCCGTACCAAACCCGGAAGCCTTTTCGCAAAAAGCGATATCAAAAGAACCTATTTTGACCTGGCTGGGATGCAGTTTTTCGATCCGCAGCAGGTGGGCCAGAATCTTAGTCCAAACCCACAGGACAACACAGTGGACATTCACTGGACTCTGGTTGAAAAAGGATCTTCACAGGTTCAGCTTCAGGCCGGTTACGGTGGTGGCTCGTTCATCGGAACGCTTGGGCTCACATTCAATAACTTCTCGCTCCGAAACTTTCTGAAATTTAAAGATTTCAAACCGGTTCCGCAGGGTGACGGACAGACGCTCTCTATCCAGGCGCAGGCCGGCCAGTATTTCCAGAATTACGGTATTTCATTTACAGAACCGTGGCTTTTCGGTACCAAACCTACAGCACTTTCAGTAAGTGTAAACCAGTCTTTGGTACGCTACACCGATCAGTATGGTGACACACAGAAACTCAATATTTTCTCCGCCAGCGCTGGTCTGAACAGACTTTTGAGGTGGCCGGATGATTATTTCTCGCTTTACACCGGAGTTCAGTTCCAGAGCTACGACTTTAGAAACTACCCGTTCCAGTTTGGTAATGAGACCGAATACAACGGATCTGCTAAAAATTTCAGTTTTAATATTGGCTTAAGCCGAAATTCTGCCGGTTTAGATCCCATTTTCCCAACGCAGGGTTCAAATGTGGAAGCAACGGTGAAATTCACGCCACCTTATTCACTCTTCAGCGACAAAGATTACTCGTCGATGACGAATGTTGAAAAATACAAATGGCTCGAATTCTATAAAGTAAAATTAAAAGCTGACGTATATAACACGGTAGTCGGCAAACTTGTATTGAGAAGTACCGCAGAAATGGGCTTCCTCGACGGTTACAACAGCGAGCTGGGTGCACCGCCGTTCGAACGTTTCTACGTAGGTGGAACCGGACTTTTCGGAGGACGATATGACGGGAGGGAACTTGTTCCGTTGCGTGGATACGAGAATGCATCTTCTACAGGCGGAATGCTGGAAGACGTAACGCCGTACGGTGGCGCAACAATTTATAACAGATTTGCGTTAGAAGTACGTTACCCAATCTCAATGAACCAAACGGCTAAAATTTACGCACTGTCATTCCTGGAAGGAGGTAACGCGTGGAATACGTTTGGAACTTACAATCCGTTCCAGCTTAAAAGAGCGGCGGGCGTGGGTGTACGTGTTTATATGGGCGCCTTCGGACTCATCGGGTTCGATTTCGCGTACGGATTTGACAAAACTCTTCTCGGCACCGAACCGGCAGGTTGGAAAACACACTTCCTGATGAATCAATCTTTATAAAAGCATGAACAATGAAACACTTTAAGTTACTTGCAGTCGCCTTTGTTATTTTTTGCGGTACATTAAATGCCCAAAAGATCGGCGTTGTAGACACTGATTATATTTTAAGCAAACTTCCGCAGTACAAAGATGCTGAAACGCGTCTGAACGCGCAGATCCAGAACTGGCAGACCGAAATTCAGAATCTGCAGTCCGATTTCGAAAAGAAGAAATCGCTGCTCGAAAATGAGCGTGTACTTCTGATCGGTGATCAGTTGAAATTAAGGGAAAAGGAAGTGGATGATCTTGATAAAAAAATCAAGGCTATGATCAATAACCGCTTCGGAACTTTAGGTGAAATCAATAACGCACGATCCAATCTCACCAAGCCTTTTCAGGATCAGATTTGGAACGCAATCCGCACTGTATCAGAGAAGAATGCCTTGGGCATAGTTCTTGATAAAAGCAACAACATCAGTGTCATTTTCCTCGAAAAAAGGTATGATTATACAGATAAAGTCTTAGATTTGCTACTGAAAAATGCCGGCACACGAAAAACAGAGAACGTAAATCAAAGACCCGGCACTTCGCAATCTGATGCGCGTAACGAGAAATTAAGAATACAGAGAGAAGGGGACAGAAACGGCGCCCAGGAAGTTCAGCAGCAACAAATGAGAACAAAATAATATTTAAAACAAACAAAACAATCTATTTATCTTCAATTATGAAAAAACTAAGTGTATTATTCGCAGCAGTAATGATGTTAGTAACCGTAGGTACAGCAAACGCACAAAAGCTTGCTTCCATCGATTACGAATCAGTACTTGCAGCAATGCCCGAAACTAAAAAAATGACCACTGATTTAGATACTTTCAGCAAAACAAAAGGTGATGAACTGAACAAGCAGGCAGAAGCCTTCCAGAAAGAAGTTCAGCAGTACCAGGCTGAGGGAGCGAAAATGACCGAAGCACAGAGAACTGCAAAGGAAACAGATCTTCAGAAAAAACAGCAAAACCTTCAGCAACTTCAGCAGACTGCACAGCAGGATCTTGCGCAAAGAAGAGATGCAGCGGTAAAGCCAATCATTGACAAGCTGAACAACGCAGTGAGCAAAGTTGCAAAAGCTAACGGTTTCGATTTCATAATCGATTCTACAGCGTTGATCTACAAGGCTGGTCCGGATGCAACTCCATTGGTTAAAAAAGAATTGGGTCTTTAATATAAGTCTTCTAAAACCTAAGCCATCCCGAGTTTTTCAGGATGGTTTTTTAATTTAGTTTAAAATGCAGAAAGAACTTTCAACTGTAGTAAAAGTGCGCTTCAGTGACTGTGACCCGATCGGTCACCTGAACAATGTGAAATACCTCGAATACATGCTAAATGCACGTGAAGATCATGTAGAAAACGGCTACGGCTTCACTTATCAAGAATACACACGTCGCACGGGCTGCACTTGGATAACGATTCAGAATGAAATCGCCTACTTAAAAGAAGTTCGGTATAACGCAAAAGTGCAGATCAGCAGCAAGACCATCGAAGTGGGAGACAGGCTTTCAAAAGTTGAGATTTTAATGAAAAGCGAGGACGGCAGCGTCATTCACAGTGTTCTTTGGCTTACGGTGATTTACTTTGATATGAAGACGCGCCGTGCCGCCATACAGCCGCCTGAAACTATCAGTATGTTCAAAGATTTTCTCGTGCAGCTCGAGGAGCCGGATTTCAGGACCAGAGTCGCGTCTTTGCGTAAACATAACAAATCAGTTTCAAAATAGATTTTTAATCAAATTAATATTTAATGAAGAAGATTTTAGTCACCGGTGCGAATGGTCAGCTGGGGCAGTGCATCCGAAAACTTGCGCCGGATTTCGAGGACCGTTTTGAATTTATTTTCGCGGATTCAGAAGTACTGGATATTTCAGACGCTGACAGTGTTTCCGATTATTTCTACGATTGTCAGCCGCATTTTTGTATCAATGCGGCTGCGTACACCGCTGTAGATCTGGCCGAAACGGAAAGCGATAAAGCTTTTGCGGTCAATGCCAAAGGTGTTGAGAATTTGGCCGAAGCCTGCGCAGAGTATAAAGCGGTGCTACTTCACGTTTCCACAGATTATGTCTTTAATGGTGACACGCGAATATCGTATTCTGAAGATTCATTTACAGATCCACAGGGTGTTTACGGTGCATCAAAGCTTGCGGGGGAAGAATTGGCGCTGGCTGCGAACCCTAAAACTGTCGTGATTCGCACTTCGTGGCTCTACTCGGAGTTTAATAAGAATTTTGTGAAAACCATGCTCAATCTGTTCGCTGAGAAACCTGAGCTTGGCATCGTGGACGATCAGTTTGGGCAACCGACAAATGCGAATGATTTGGCGGAGGCAATTTTAAAAATAATAGAAACAGAACCAAAAATGTTCGGCGTTTTCCATTTTTCGAATTATCCCGAAACCACTTGGTTCCATTTCGCCCGTAAAATTGCTGAGTTGACCAAATCACCTGTCCGATTAAACCCCATTACCACCGACCAGTTCCCAACGCCGGCAAAACGTCCCGCGCGCAGCACGATGGAACTCGATAAAATCGAAAGAACGTACGGAATAGAGCCTAAACATTGGGAAAATTCACTTCGCGACTGTATCGAAATTCTTGCAAAATGAAAAACCTAAGTATTCTTCTATTGGCCTTTCTGAGCCAATCTGTACTCGCACAGAATGTGATTTTGAACAAAGTAGAGCGCAGCCACAGCAATTCGGACAAAGTTTTTTACAAGATCGATCCGTCCGAGACAAAAGCAGAGTATCTGGGCGAAATAGAAGTGCAGGGTTTTTCCGATGATGATGCAGAAATGTTCGGCAAAGTGTACAAAAAGGCCAAGCAGATCGGTGCCAACGCGTTTTCTTACCAACCTTTTGAGTCTGTAAGCGGGGGCAAACAGCCTTTCGATCCGGCGCATTATCGTTTAAGTCTTTATTACGTGGATAATGCGGATTTTGCGGCCGAAACAAACACCGTTTACCTCATTTCTTCGCCCTACAAAGATCAGACGGTCTCGTTTAATAACGAAAAAATCACGTTTGAGCCCCGCACTTTTGTACGCAAAACACTTGTTCCGGGCACTGTTTACACTGTTTCTACTCGCAAATTTCTGGGTTCGTCCATCAGGCTTTCGGCGCAGGAAAATCAGCCGGTTCAGTATTTTCAGTTTTCAGCGTTTTCGGTGAATTCAAATCCATACGGAAGCTCCGGAATCAACCTCAAATCGGGTGACATCACACGTTTAGAGCAGTCTTACGCGCAGTTTCTCACCACTATTTATCGGTCATTAGACTGATTTTTGAGGAGCAACAAAGTTCCTACCTTTTCAAGACCCTTCCGGCTTTCCGTTGCAATCTTTTTTGCTGATTTAGCTGTCGCTAAATCATCAAAAAAGGATTTTCACTGCAATCCGGGCTAAAAGACAGGAGTTTTTTCCTAACACATGTTAACATTCGGTCACTCTTCAAATTTGTATCTTTAAAAAATGAAAGTAGACATCCTTGCCATTGGCGCACACCCGGATGATGTAGAACTGGGTTGTGGCGGCACTATAGCTAAAATGATCGCGTCCGGTAAAACAGTTGCCATTGTAGACCTTACCCAGGGTGAGCTTGGCACGCGCGGCACGAACATCACGCGCGCAGAGGAAGCCGCAGACGCTTCCAGAATCCTCAGCGTTGCTGCCCGCGAAAATCTTAAGATGAAAGACGGATTTCTTCAGAATTCCGAAGAATATCAGTTGCAGATCGTAGAGATGATCCGGAAATACCAGCCGGAAATTGTGTTTTCAAATGCCATCGAAGACCGTCATCCCGATCATGCTAAAGCCCACAAACTCGTTTCAGACGCATGTTTCCTTGCGGGACTTACAAAAATCGAAACGGTTTCTGAAGGAGAAAAGCAAAAAGCCTGGCGTCCAAAACAGATTTTCAGCTATATCCAGTGGAAAAATATAAAACCCGATTTCGTAGTCGACATTTCAGGGTTTATGGATAAAAAAATCGAGGCGTGTCTGGCTTACAAAACCCAGTTTTACAATCCTGATTCCAAAGAACCAATGACGCCTATTGCGACGAAAGACTTTCTTGAAAGCCTGACTTACCGCGCCCAGGACCTTGGCCGACTTTCGGGTGTTGACTTTGCCGAAGGTTTCACCACAGAAAAACTTTTGGCCTTTAAAAATTTCGACGGAATAGTTTTGTAATTTATCGAAAAGGGCTATATTTGCAGACCTAAAACGGTGATTGTAGCTCAGTTGGTTAGAGCGTCGGATTGTGGTTCCGAAGGTCGTGGGTTCGAGACCCATCATTCACCCAAGTTTTTACATAACGCTTTCGGCAGACCGGAAGCGTTTTTTATTTTTGTTTATACTTTGATGTTTCATTATGTATAAAAGTGCGGAATATTTAGTTGGTGTGTTATTCTTTGTGGTCTTGCTTATCGCGCTTCCGCGAGACGTGAGCCTGCAGCATGAATGGTTGCCGATCCTGGAAGAATCAAGTTTCCGTGGCGGAATGAAAATGTACGGCATGCCAACTGCGTACATGCCTCCTCTATATGCGTATTTTCTGATGGCATGCAGGGCGGTCTTCGGTTTTGCAGACTGGATTAAAATTTCGCTGATTTTGCAGGGCATCGTGTATTTTTTTTCACTGCGGTTTCTGGTGAAGTCTTTCTTTTTAAAAAATTTCAGAAGCGTTCGCATACAGCTCATTCTGGTTGCGCTCCTGCTTTTTCCGCCGTTGTTTGCAGGTAATCTGACCATCAGTTCCTTTTCCCTGTCGGTCAGTTTGATTTCTGTTTTCTTTGCCATTCTTTATCGGATATTGGCTGAGAATACCTTTAGCTCTAAGCGATTAGTTGTCCTAGCATTTGTTGCTTTACTTGGATTATATCTGCGGTATGAATTTATCTATATTCTGCTCATTTCCGGTGCCGCACTCTTGTATCTGCGGAAAATTAATATACGCTTTTTCCTCGCCATGTGTTGTTTTGCAGCGCTTGCTTATCTGCCGTGGATGGTAAGGAATTACGTAAAAATCGGGAAATTCACCTATTCTACTTCGCTCAACTATAACTTTGCGAAAGGCTACAATCAGAAATATGATGTTTTTTCAGCCTACAATTTTCCGTATTCCCCCAGCGAAGATGAAATTTTGCCAATAGAAATTCTGTACAAAAAGTTTGATAGCGAAAAAGATATCGATCGGTATCTGGGCGGTCTGAATGATGAATTTATCCAGTCAGAACCAGGGCTTTTCATTAAACTCACCCTGCAAAAATTAGCCGTGAATGTAACTCAGTATTTCCCGGATTACGGCTGGATTTCAAGTTATCGGCTGTACATATTCTACAGTATTTTCTTTGTTCTGTTCCAGATTCTGCTTGTCAGTTCCCTTATTAAACTAAAAAACAGGCAGCACCGCTACCTGTTTGTATTTACGCTAATTATCTATCTGTTCGCTCTGTCTTTTTACAGCATCGCACCTATGCCACGATATTTTCTGCTTTACCTGCCCTTCTTTGCACTTACAATTACCAAGACATTTTTGGCCACAAACCCGCTTGAGGGTTAATCGGTAAAGGCTATTCGAAATCGTCGTCTGATTCTATGGTGTAAGAGCGCGTCTTAAAATCTTTATCGTGCCTCTCGGAAATTACGTCAGCGCCTTTCTGATTGATAATGAATTCTGCAGACTGGCTGAACATTTCTTCAAAACTCTTGAAATCTTCTTTATAAAGATATATTTTGTGCTTTTCGTAACTGGGTTCACCATTCTCGGAGAAGTGCTTTTTGCTTTCGGTAATGGTCAGGTAGTAATCACCGGCTTTTGTTTCGCGCACATCGAAGAAGTAGGTCCGCCGTCCAGCCTTCAGAACCTTCGTGAAAATTTCATTTTCCTGCCGGTCTTTGTAATCATTCATTTGAGCTTATTTTTTTAATGGAATACAGACAAATATAAATGAATTCTTTTAAATGCAAAATAAAATTTTAACTTTTGTTAAGAAAAAAGAATTATACCTAAGGAATTCGCATCTAAGCGGGCAATGAAGTCTCTATTTCGGTGAGATTCAATATTTTATCCGCACGCTTCGCACTGCTCTCCCGATGGGTAATGATGATAGAAGTGCTTTTCTGTATTTCATTTTCCAAATTCTGCAGAATATTTTCTTCGGTTTCAGTATCCAAAGCTGAAAGCGAATCGTCAAAAATCAGGATTTTTGGCTCCTTAATTAATGCTCTGGCAATGCAGATCCGTTGTTTCTGACCGCCCGAAAGCATGACGCCACGCTCACCAACCATCGTTTTGTACTGGTCTTTGAACTCTACAATATTTTTGTGAACATCTGCTTTTTTGGCGTACTCTATTACTTTTTCCAGCGTCGGACTGTCAATGGCAAAACCAATATTGTTTTCTATAGTGTCTGAAAACAGGAAACTTTCCTGCGGGATATAACCGATATGTTTACGGTAGTTTTCCAGGTTATGGTCTTTCAGGTTCTTGCCGTCTATCAATATTTCGCCTTCCGTGGGATCAATCAGTCGGCAAAGCAACAGCGCAACCGTAGATTTTCCACTGCCGGTTTTTCCCATGATTGCCAGCGATTTTCCGGCTTCGATCTTAAAACTTAAGTTGTCTAGCGCTTTGATGCCGGTGTTGGGATAAACATAAGACACGTTTCGGAATTCGATATCTCCACGGATGGGATAGACGTCATTATTTTTATTAATGATGTCTGTCTTCATGTCCAGAAACTCATTGATTCGCTGCATCGACGCATCCGCACGCTGATTTACCGATGTTACCCAACCCACCATCGAAAATGGCCATATTAAAATATTGATGTACAGGAAAAAGTCGGCAATTTTACCCACACTGAGTTCATTATTGAGGTATTTCTGTCCGCCGACAAACAGAATCACCACATTCAGTAAACCGATTACAAACAGAATGATCGTGAAAAAATAAGCTTCGGTTTTTGCCAAATCAAGTGCTTTGTCCTGATAATCTTTAACTTTGCTGCCATAGTTTTTCTCAATATATTTCTCTTTGGCGAAAAATTTCACCACACGGATTCCTGAAAAACTATCTTGCACAAATGTCGAAATCGCTGACTGGCTTTTCTGCATAATCTTCGATTTCCCATTGATGATCGAACTTACCTTATAAATCACGAAAGACAGAATCGGCAGCGGAACCAGCGACCAAAGTGTCATCGACACATCGGTTTTCAGCATATATACCGACGTGATTATTAATAAAATAAGAAGGTTTACTACGTACATCACACCGGGTCCGAGGTACATGCGTACAGCTACGACGTCTTCACTCAGGCGGTTCATCAGGTCGCCCGTTGTGGTTTTTTTAAAATCGGTGACTGAAAGTTCCTGGTAGTGTTTATAGATTTTGTTTTTCAGTTCGTATTCTATTCTGCGGGATGCCACAATGATGGTCTGACGCATCATAAATGTGAAAAATCCGGTCAGAATGGATGAAACTACGATGATCGCGACGTATATAAGTACCTGTCGGTTGAAGCCGAGATTCGTGGTATTCGAAATTTCATCTACCGAACGCCCCACAAACTGCACTTTATAGATGCTGAAAAAATTACTGGCTATAATGAACAGAAAACCCCAAAAGAGCAATATTCGGTGCTTGTAAAAGTAGGGATTGAGGGTTTTCAGAGCGTTCATGCGGGGAGGTTGCGGTTTTTAAATTAGATATACAAAAGTAAGAAATCGAAAATTGATTGCCGCCAATTTCGTGCCGCTGATAACCGTGGCTTCCGGCTCAGTTTACAAAAAAATACTATCTTTGCACGCACTAAAATAAGCTCTTTGAAATGTTAGGAAGAAGACAGATCCGTGAAAAAATAGTAGAGTCGGTATATTCTTATTACCAAAATCCTGTGAAGCTGGACGTGCTCGAAAAAAACATGTTCAGCCAGATTGATAAGATTTACCATCTGTACATTTATCAGCTGAATTTTTTGGTTGCACTGAAGCATCTTGCGGAAAACCAGATCGAAATCGGGAAAAAGAAGTTCCTGAAGACGGAGGAAAACATCAATCCGAACCAGAAATTTATTAACAATCAGGTTCTTTTGATGCTTGAAGAAAATACCGAAAGATTATCATTCACCTCAAAGCATCAAGAGCTTAAATGGGATTTGCACGATGAACTTTTGGTAAAAACCTTTCAAAGGATGACAGCCGGAAAGCGTTATCAGGACTTTATGAAGGAGGAAGGCTATTCTTTTGAGGCCGATCAGAAGTTTATCGGAAAGCTGTTTTTAAGATATGTGGCTGAAAATGAAGATTTTCATGAGCATCTGGAAGAAAAGGAGATCAGCTGGTCTGACGACGTTCATATTTCAAACTCGATGATTCAGAAGACCATCGGTTTTTTCAAAGAAAATGAGCCGACGCATACTTTAATTAAAATGATTAAAGATGAAGATGACCGTGAATTCGCACGAAAACTTTTGCGTGAAATACTGAATCACTGGGACGAGACCGAAAAGAAACTTATCGGACGCCTGGAAAATTGGGATATCGAGAGGGTTTCGCTGCTTGACAAAATTATTCTCATCACCGCGATTACCGAACTTGATTACTTTCCGCTCACGCCCGCGCGTGTGATCATCAATGAGTATATCGAAATCTCAAAAGTTTTCTCTACAGACCGATCCAATATTTTCATTAATGGAATTTTAGATAAATACACCAAAGATTTTAACCGAAATTAATATGAAAAATTTAGTAAAATTATTGCCAGTTGTGGCTGCTCTAGCTTTAGTAAGCTGCAAAAAAGACCAATCCGCAGAACAGATCGTAACTACAGATTCTCTTGCTGTAGCTTCAGAACCGGCTACTGCAATAGCTTCAGAACCGGTTTCTACGGCGCCAACAACTACTGTGGCACTTTCTGAATCTACTTTTGAATTTGGAAAAGTGAAAAAAGGCGAACAGGTAGAGCACATTTACGAAGTGACAAATACCGGAACCAACCCGCTGATCATCTCACAGGTAAAGCCGGGCTGTGGCTGCACCGCGCCAGATTATACTAAAGATCCTATCATGCCGGGTCAGAAAGGAAAGATCACACTGAAGTTTGATTCAGGGAATTTCGACGGACTTGTGAACAAGCAGGCAGAAGTGTTTGCCAACGTAGAAAAGGCACCGATTATCATTGGCTTTACTGCTGATGTGCAGCCTTAAAATTTAAAAAAAAATAATTATGATTTCAATATTTTTACAGGCCGCCGCGCCGGATACCATGATGCCTACAATGATCATGATGGGTCTGATGTTCGTCGGGTTTTACTTTCTGATGATCCGCCCGCAAATGAAAAAAGCAAAGCAGGAAAAAGGTTTCCAGGCGGCGCTGAAAGTGGGCAGCAGAGTAGTGACCACATCGGGCATGCATGGACGCATCGCGCAGATTCTGGAGGATGGAGTGGTGATTGAAACGCTTTCAGGTAAATTAAAATTTGAGAAAGCAGCCATTTCACGTGAGTTTACGCAGCAGCGTTTCCCGGAAAGCACTGAAGAGAAAAAATAGCCGGAAGGATTATTTTAAAAATAAAAGCAACTCAATTCGGGTTGCTTTTTTAGTTTAATTTTAATGGATTTACGTCAGCAGCAGAATCAGCAAGCTTGCCACGAAGATCCTGAAAATAGTGACCAGCGGATAAACCTGCGCATAGCTTTGCACCGGAATGTCCGAATCCAGATAATTGGTACTGAATGAAAGAGCGGCCGGGTCTGTATAGCTGCCGCTCATGATGCCAGCCAACTGAAGATAGTTTATTTTAAGTATGAACCGTCCGAAGATCACCATCAGGATAAGTGGAAGAAATGTAATTGCCGAGCCATAGAGGAGCCACATCCAGCCGTTATACTTCACGAAATTTTCGTAAAAACCATCGCCTGCATGAATTCCCACCGCTGCGAAGAACATACAGATGCCGAAATCTTTCATAAAATAAATCGCGCCGTTATTAATGTAGGAATGAATGAACGAAATGCCGCCAAATCTCGATATAAGCAGCGCCACAATCAGCGGGCCTGCCGCAAAGCCAAGTTTTACAGGTACCGGGAGACTCGGGATGGCGATTGGAATTGAGCCCAAAATCACGCCCAGCAGCAAACCGCCAAAAAGTGATAAAAAATCTGGTTCCAGAAGTTTCTTTTCGGAGTTTCCGATTATTTTTTCAACTTCGGTGATGGCTTCTTTGGAACCAATCACGCGTAATTTATCACCGTAGAAAAGTTCGAGCGAGGGACGCGGCAGAATTTCTCGGCCCGCGCGGAATACGCGTGTCACTTTCAGATCATAAGTATTATAAAGATCGAGTTCGGCCAGGGTTTTATGAATCGCAGAGGCTTTGGTGACAAAAATATTGCGGTTGTGAATGTCTTCATCCGACTCAATGAACTGATCGGTGGACGGACGGCCGACTTTTGTAATAAAATCATTTAAATCATCTTCCAGACCAACCAACATCAGCACGTCGCGATCGCTTAAATTCATATCTGCCGTAGGCGACTGTACCGCAGCGCTGCCACTGTGTTTCAGCCTGGAAATCACAATCGGGCGCCCGAAATCTTTAGTTGCCTGGTAAATCGTTTTACCGAAAAATTCAGGATTGGTGACGCGCATTTTTTTGTGTACCAACGGTAATTCGCGGTTGATTTTGGCCATCCGGAAGCGTCGCATTTCGGTTTCAGGATTTATTTTAAGTAAAATTTTAGACAGAATCACCACACCGATGATTCCAAAAACGCCTAATGGATAAGTAATCGCGTAACCAATGGTAGGGTCACTAAATGTTTTGCCCGGAAATGTGTGTTGCAGTTCTTCAATGGTGTTTTTTGCGGCACCCAAGCCAGGCGTGTTGGTGACAGAACCACTCATGATGCCGACTAAATCTTCAATTTTTAAATCTGTAAACTGAGAAAGTATAAAAGTGATCACTCCGCCCATCAGTACGGTAGAAACTGCAAGGATGTTAAATTTAAGACCTTCATTACGAAAGGAGGAAAAAAAGGACGGACCTACCTGTAAACCGATTCCGTACACAAAAAGAATGAGACCGAAATCACGGATGAAATCGAGAATATGTGCTTCAATTCTGTAGCCCAAATGTCCCAGAATAAGTCCGGTAAACATTACTGCTGACACGCCGAAGGTGATTTTGCCCAATTTCAGTCTGCCAAAAAAGATTCCCGTTCCCACCGCCAGCATGATAACAACAATTGATTGGGTAATATTCGGAGTTTCTGCAGGTAAAAGCAGCGCGTGAAGCCAGTCGAACATGATTCGGAATTTTAATACAAATCTACAACGAATTACGGCCGTTTCCGGAACGTCAGATGACGAGATTTATCACTATTTGAAGATATGTCAGTTCTCAGGTACGCTTCAGCAACTGGAGACCCACTGCACATTCCAGACAGCGTTTTGGATGGCAATAATGCTGGTAATGAAACAGATAAGCCTGGCTTTGCAAAGAATTTGTAAAAGGAACTTGCAAGGTTTTCCAGTTTTCAATTATCGTGTTTTTTTCGGGAGGTAAAGCCCGGTAAAGTGTAATGATTTCGTCGGTAATATTTTCATTTGTATTTTTCTGGTAGGTATATTTTAATGGTAAAACCGCATTGATGATTATCAGGCTGATAAAATCGTCGGTGAGATATTTTTCGCTAACCGAAGCGGAAATTTTGCCGAAATTGAAATGGTCATTCCAATATGGACTTGCTTTTACGTTCCGGAAAACAGCGATCATATCAGCAACATTTTTCGCCGTCATCACTTTAGAAAAAAGATTTTGATTGAGGTGATAGAGCGATGCCAGCTGCGCGAGGCGAA
This sequence comes from Bacteroidota bacterium, assembly GCA_023419095.1. Lineage (GTDB taxonomy): Bacteria > Bacteroidota > Bacteroidia > Flavobacteriales > Weeksellaceae > Kaistella. The sequence continues at coordinate 40,056 of JAEZYN010000109.1, forward strand.
CTGTGGGAAATGATGGCGGACGAAGTTTTGAGAATTTCGGCACCACACCCGTGGTCTGCAATTGGTATTTGATGAGTAAGTAATCATATTCCCGCTTCCATAATTTTGTCTGTTCGTCCTCAGGATTCTGCAGCCAACCGCACATTCCAAAAAGCAAAGCTTCAAGTTGGGTGATGTTTTGCCTCACTTTGCTTAGGATCGAAAAATCTAAATTTTCTCCTAACTGCCGGAAGATGAGCGCATTTACCTTCAACCCAAAAGCGTATGCAATGTTTTGAAAAAGTACCGATTCGAAATTATTTTTATTTTTTCGCAGCGCGGCTTCAATTTCTAAAGATTTGTGATCAAGTTTTTTAATTAGGGTTTCCTCTTCAAACTGAAACGGAATCTTGCGGGCATCAAAAATATTTTCGCAGGGTATGAAAATTTTGTTTGTTTCGAGTGTGCTGTATTTCTCTAAAACTGCCTCATCGATGTAAGTTTTTAATTCCAGAGTCGGGATGTTCTTTGCCACAAGATCAGGAATTTCGGCATCGTGAAAATAAACAGCGTGCAAAATCAGGTTTTCGAATTCCGGATTTCCGGTATGTTGGTGGAAAATATAGTCAGAAGACCGCGTGTGCAGCTCAATATGCCCGACTAGCGTAAGTCCCTGGAATTTTATCTTACCATAAAGAAAATCAGGTCCGGAATCAAAATTCCATTTGCCAAAATCCAGGATTTCGATAGCGCGGCCTTCCACATCCCTGAAATCAAAACTATTGAAAATTTTGAAATTCCATAAGTATTGCAGGAGTTTCTCTTTCATTTTGAGACACTTGTGTCAAACGAAGTTAAGAAATTTCAGGCAGGAAAATTTTTATTTTTGGATGATTGTTTATGTAATATTTAAAAATAAACCACAGTTTACAAATCCTTTTTTTTCAAGCACGCATTTACGATTCGAATTTTGCCAGTGTATCTGCATACATTTTTTCGTAAATCGGAAGAATATTCTGAAGGTCAAATTTTATAGCCTGTTCTTTTGCGTTTTTCTTCATTTCGGCAAGCAGATTTTCATCACTGAGCAGTTTTATTGTATAGTTGCTCATGGCTTCTACATTTCCGATTTCGGCCAAAAATCCAGTTATTCCCTGCAGATTCACTTCCGGAATTCCGCCTGCATTTGAGCTGATAACCGGCGTCCGCGCAGCCATTGCCTCCAACGCCGCAAGCCCGAAGCTTTCCTGTTCAGAAGGCAGAAGGAAGACATCAGAAAGCTGAAGGATTTTATACAGATCGTTCACTTTACCCAACAGCCTGATCTCACCGATTAGCGCCGGGTTTTCCTCGAGAAACTGGCTGATAATTTCCATATCAGGCCCTTCACCGATGATGATGAGTTTAGATTTAATCAGTTTATGTACATTTTTAAAGATGGCCAGTACCTCGCCGATTCGCTTTACCGGGCGAAGATTGGAAACGTGAATGAGAATTTTTTCGTCGTCCGTCGCAAACTGCCGTCGCGTACAGTCGTTGTGGCTGTCGAATTCACCATTATCGATGAAATTGGTGATGACCTGTATCTCTTTTTTAATATTAAAAAACTGTAAAGTATCTTTTTTTAAACTTTCTGAAACAGATGTTATGGTATCTGACTGATTGATAGAGAATTCCACCGCGTGTTTGTAGCTTGGATGTTGCCCTACCAATGTGATATCGGTTCCGTGAAGTGTCGTTACCAACGGAATGTCCTTGCCTTCCTCTTTCAGCATCTGCTTCGCGGTGAAAGCGGCGTAAGCATATGGAATTGCGTAGTGAGCGTGCAAAAGATCGAGTTTATAAAGGTTCACGACGCGGTAAATCATCGAGGAAAGTGCGATATCATAGGGCTGATACTGGAACAGCGGATAGGTCTGCACGTTCACTTTGTGAAAAAAGATATTGGGATTTGTTATATCAAGTCGTGCAGGCAGATTTGAACTGATGAAGTGCACTTCGTAACCTTTGTTGGCGAGTGCCATGCCCAGTTCGGTGGCCACGATACCGCTTCCGCCATAGGTAGGATAGCAGAGAATTCCGATTTTCATATTATGGATTCAGTTTTTTTAGTAGAATACTCACTTTTTACTCGAGTTATTTTTTGAGGAAGCGCTGGCAGACATTTCGAGGTCAATACCGCTGCCAGCTTTTAATCTGTCATTAACCAAAACCGGCAGACGCCCGGATATTTTTGTTTTTCCCAAGAGCGACTCCGCGGCGGCGCGCAAAGATCCGTCGTTGTTTTCATAGGCCACCAAAACGGTTGAAACAGGGCTGATGTCCACATCTTTCAACGCATATGGCGATCCGAAAACCGTGAGTATTAACTGATGATTTTCAGCGAGTTTTGCCAAAGTTTTTTTTGAGTCTGCCGAGATATTATATGGTTTATAGGCTGTGGAATTGTCTTTGTGAAACCCGACGATTACTTTTGAATTTGCCGGGATTGAATTTATTTCAGAAGCTTTTTTTACGATCACAGTAGTATTTAGATTCAGATGCTCTGCAAACCTATTATATGGCGCTTCCTCCAGAGGCACGTAATAGTAGGTTTCGCTGCAATTTAGAGGCAGGAGTTTTTGGTCATTTTTAATCAATGTCAGCGCATTCGAATATAAATTCTGAACCAGAACACGATGAGACTCGTTATTCAGATCTGCGTTAATGTTCTCAGGATTTCGCGGCTCGTATTTATTAAGTTCTAAAAGATATTTGGTTAAAAGGATTTTCTTTACACTTTCCTCAACTCTTTTCTGGGAAATTTCGCCTCTTTCAATAGCTTGTTGGATAAGTTTTTTGCCTTCTGCCACACCTTCCGAAAATAACATTATATCATTGCCGGCTTTGAAAGCCAATGCATCAAGCTCACCCGGTTTGTAACGTTTTGCAACCGCGCCCATGTTCAGGGCATCCGTGATGATGAGGCCCTCATAGCCATATTTTTCTTTTAATAAACCTGTAATTATTTCTTTCGAGACTGAGGCCGGAACACCTTCTTTTTTCTCAAGTGCCGGAACATAAAGATGTGCGACCATCACGCCTCCAATTCCTTTATCCATCAGCGATTTGAACGGTGCAAGTTCTACCTTCTGCAGTCGATCGAGATTGTGTGAAACGACTGGAAGATCATGATGCGAATCGGTATTCGTATCGCCATGACCCGGAAAATGCTTGATGGCGGCCAGTACGTTATTTTCCTGTAATCCGGCCGAATAAGCGCTGGCGGAACTTAATACATTTGAAACTTCGGAGCCAAAACTGCGGTTACCGATAATCGGATTATTTGGATTGGTGTTCACGTCAACCACGGGCGCGAAATTCCAGTTGATGCCCATCCGCTGGCAGTCTTCGGCTATCTTTGCAGCCATTTGTTTTATTAAATCCTTATCCTGAATCGCCCCGAGTGTCATGGCCCACGGGAATTTGTGCGCCGCGGCAATCCGCTGGAAGATTCCCCACTCTGCATCCATGCCGATCATAAGCGGAACTTTTGATTTTCGCTGAAATTCGTTCACCAAATTTATTTCGCGCGCAGCATCGTCCTGCATCAAAATTAAGCCGCCAATCTGCTCATTTTCCACGATGTTCCGGACGTTCTGAATATAATCTTCGCCTTTATTGGTATAAAGTGCCACAATAAACAGCTGGCCAAGCTTATCTTTCTGGCTCATCGAACTGTACATTTCTTCCACCCACTGATTTGCTTTTTTAAGGTCGGCGGAACTTAAGTTTTTGGGCTGAAACTGGGCGTGGAGATTCAGGCTAAACACAAAAGCTAATAATAGACAAAAAGAAGCGCGGAAATGATTCATTAAGATCTGAAATAGGTAACACGCAAAATTACAATAATTATACTTTAAAAATCTCCGTTTTGTGGCATACAAATTGAGTTGAAACACGGCATAATTAATCCCTAAAATATTTACTGACATGAAAAAGTTTTTTACGATAATGCTCCTTGCTGTTTTCGCATTTGTTGCTTTTAGCTGCGATGACAGAAACGATGACATAGATAATGACACGTACGCAGTAATGACGGATCTTACAGGATCTTTCACCGCTGCCAACAATTACACATTGGAACAGGGTATAAATATCGCGTCAACTGATGTGGTGTTGGTTTACCGAAACAGGAATTCCGGAAATGGCGGTACCACCGCGTGGCAGCTTATTCCAAAAACCGAATTCATAGGTGATGGCCGTGAACTGGATTACAATTTCCTTTTTGATTCTCAAAATGTCGAAATCTATACCGAAGCGAATTTCAATCAGGCTACGTTGGTAGGTGCTGAAGCCAACACATATTTAAACAATCAGCGCTTCAGAATTGTATTGGTACCGGCTTCACAGGCGAAAAATGCAAATGTTGACTATTCAGATTATGATGCGGTACTGCGCTATTATCAGATTGCAGACCGACCTTAAGTTTTTGACATCATTAATATACATTGAACCCACTTCTTTTAGTGGGTTTTTTTTAGTCCCATTCTTTCAATTTTGCTTTAGTAAAAAAGATCCAGAATGGCTACATAAATTAAATCATAAGGTTACCAAATTCCCTTTCCTAAAGTTTTTCGTATTTTTAAAGTTCAAAATATTTTAAAATTATGAGTGTTCATATTGCTGCCCAAAAGGGCGACATCGCAAAAACAGTATTGCAGCCAGGCGACCCGCTGCGTGCAAAATATATTGCCGAAAACTTTATGGAAGACATCCGTTTGGTAAGCCAGACGCGCAATATTTTTTATTATACAGGTCTTTACAAAGGCCGTGAAGTGTCAGTAGGCGCAAGCGGAATGGGCGCGCCAAGTATTGGGATTTACTCTTACGAGCTGTATACAGAATATGAGGTGGACACGATCATTCGCATAGGGACTTGCGGTGCCTACACACCCGAGCTTAAAGTTTACGATGTCTTAAATGTGGAGAATGCAGCCAGTGAATCAACATATGCAAAGTACTCGTGGGGAATCGAAGATGAAATTCTGTCGCATCAGGGTAATGTTTTCTCGGTTATCAATGACACAGCCCGAAACCTTTCGCTCAACCTTAAGACAACCAACATCCACACCAGTGATATTTTCTACCGCAAAGATCCGGGAATACCCACGATGGCTTCAAAACACAACTGCACCGCGGTAGAAATGGAGGCTTTTGCATTGTTTGCTAATGCTAAATATTTAAATAAAAACGCCGCAACTTTGCTTACGGTTTCAGATATCATTCCGACGGGTGAATTTATTTCTGCCGACAAACGTGAAAAAGCACTCACGCCGATGATAGAGCTGGCGCTCGAAACCGCGATAAGTCTTTAGTAATCATTTACATAAAAAATAACGCTTTGAAAATTTTCAAAGCGTTACGTTTTTTATATCGTCGTCATCTTCCAGAAAATGGCCGAAATAGTCTTTTTTTACCTTTAAATAATCTTTGCTTTCAAGCGTGGAATTCATCTGCAACGGAATTCGCTTATTGAGCCTGATATTGCTGTTCTCAACTATTTTTACTTTCTCAGGATTGTTCGTGAGCAGATTGATCTCTGTCACGTTCAAAAGATTTAAAATCTCAATCGCCGCTGAAAAATTCCGGTCGTCTGCTGGTAAACCGAGTTCAAGATTGGCCTGCACCGTATCAAAACCTTTTTCCTGCAGCGAATAGGCTTTTAACTTGTTGATAATGCCGATATTGCGGCCTTCCTGACGCAGGTATATAATGATGCCGCCATGTTCGTGAATGTATTTCATCGCCGCATCAAGTTGCTGCCCACATTCGCATTTTTTGGAATGAAACACCTCGCCCGTGATACATTCGGAATGAAAACGGACATTTACTGCTTTTGTAAAGTCGGTGTTCTCAGCCACGATCGCCATATGCGGCATCCAGTCTGTTGCGGTTTCAGAAAGTGCAATCATGCGAAAATTACCATACTCGGTAGGTACATTGGCTTGCGCCTGAATAGTGAGCATCGGAAAATTGAATTATTTAAGGCAAAGATAGTGAATCCTTCGGCAGATTGCTCTGAAGGTTGTTCATGTTGATTTTTATCCGTACAAGATACCGGTTCAGCACTTCATCTTCATCCTGGTTTAGGAATTTGCGCAGCTTTTGAAGCTTTTTGTAAGAGCGTTCGAAACGGGAATAAGATCTCTCCATTTCAACCTGATTATAGCCTTTCATGGCATCAACATAATTACGCAGATGAGATTTTAAGGCCTTTACTTCCAGATTAACACCATCATTCCGGAACTTGGGGAAAGAGGCGATGAGGTTTGTAATTTCTGAGGAATAGACTACGAGATTTTTCCGGCCTTCCAAAGGTACGTAAGTGCCATTGTCACCAAACAGGGTATCGCCCGTGGGCGAAAGATTAATTTTTTCAGTCGAACACGATATGATAAAGAATAATAAAAAGTAGTAACATTTAGGCTTCGCCATTTTTTATTCTTTGATATAGAACCGGATTCAGATTTTCGTCATTATACATCTTCATCTGTTTATAAACCCTCATCTTCACCTGGCCGTTCTCGATATCAAATAGCAACCGGTCGATTGCCTCGGAAAGGTCTTTTTTCTGCGCAAGCAGTACAGTAAGTTTATCCGAGCATTTTGTGCGGTGTCTGTCATCTGCTGAAGTTCGGTTTGCTTCCAAAGACATGTGATAAACTTTTAGTGCTAAGATGGACAGTCGGTCTACCGCCCAAGCCGGGGTCTCAGTGTTGATTCTCGCATCTGCAGCCGCAACGGTGTTACGGTATTTTTCATAAAACCAACTATCTATATATTCCACCAAATCTGTCCGTTGTTGATTTGAGGAATCAATTCTTCTTTTAAGTTCCAGTGCTGTAACAGGATTTATTTTTTCGTCGCGGATGATGTCCTCGAGATGCCACTGCACGGTGTCAATCCAGTTTTTCGTATACAAAAGCCATTCCAAACTCCCATTATCAAAAGGATTCTTAGCGGCTGCATTTACATCATCAGTAAGGTGATAATCTGCAATTGACTGATTAAAAATGGTCCACGCGTGGTCCGAGAAACCCATAATAAATTACTTAGATCGTGGGAGTAGAATTGCTCTTTGGTTCTTCGGGAGATTTCTTATCATCTTCCTTCACTGCATCTTTAAATTCTTTGATGCCGGAGCCCAGGCCACGCATCATTTCCGGAATTTTTCTGCCGCCGAAAAGTACAAGCAAAACGATTGCTACAATAAGCAAATGCTGCCAGGAAAGGGCTAATATGGTAAGTGTTTCCATTACTTTCTATAAATTTTTTACAAAGTTAATTATAATTTTTAATTCACCCAGCCGAGCGGGTCCACCGGGTTCGTACCGTTCCAGATTTGGAAATCAAGCGTATAGGTTCCATCGAAATCCGCGCCTACAGTCCCTATTGACGTTCCTGCCGAAACCTGCTGGTTGGCTGAAACCATTGCGCTGGCGAGATTCGCATAAATCGTGAAATAATCGCCATGTTTTACGAAGACCATTTTCGATCCGTCGCCGGACGCTACCACGCGGGAAACGGTGCCGGGCGCAACGCATTTCGCTACGGTACCTTTCGCCACCGCGATTTTTATTCCGTTGTTTTCTTCAATAATATTTTTGAAGACAGGATGCGGCTGACGCCCAAAACGGTGGGTGATCGTTCCATACGCCGGCATTCCCATTTTTCCACGGTTCGCTGCGAAATTATTACCAACAGCGCTGCTCACGCCATAGTTTGTCATTGCACGCGTCTCAGCTGCCTTTTTCTGTTCTTCGTTCTTTTTGGCAAGTGAGGCTTCTGCAGCACGGGCATCCGCGGCCTTGTCAGCTGCGGCTTTCGCGTTAGCTGCGGCTACGGCAGCATCGCGGGCAGCTGCAATACGTCTTGCCTCAGCACGTTCGGCGTCAGCTGCTTTTTTCGCATCGTCTGCTTTCTTCAGTTCTGCAGCGGCAGCAATTTTAGATCTTTCTTCCTCTTCGGCTGCTTTTTTATCCGCAATATCTTTGAGTCTTTTTGCCTCTTCGTCGGCGCGTTTTTTCTCTAAGGCAAGTGCCTCAAGACGAGCTTTGTTCTCCGCTTCAATGCGCGCTTTTTCGCGGTCAGCAGCGATCTTTGCCTGGCGTATTTTTTCGGCTTCCGCTTTTTTACGCTCTTCTTCTTTTGCCTTGGCAATGCGGATTTCTTCAGCGATTATGGAGCGAATCTGCCCTTCAAGTTTCTTGGATTCGGTTTGTTTTTGACGAAGCTCAGCGGTGAGTTGCGCTTCATTTTTCTTAAATTCTTCAAGCAGTTTTTCCTTTTGTTTTCTTTCAACGGCAATCGTCTGCAGTTCTTTCTGCTGGTTGCTGAGAAGCGTCTCCTTATCTTTTACCGACCGTTGTTTCGCTTCCACATTAGCGAGAAGTTTCCTGGCGGCATCAGAAATTTCTGCTGCTTTCTTATCCTGATAATCAGAATAATCTTTAAGGTACTGAATGCGGCGAAGGGCTTCGCCAAGATTTTTAGAAGATAAAATGAAGGTAACTTTGTTCTGTACGCCTTTGTTTTTATAGGCCTTCACCAAAACTTCTGCATAGTTTTTTCTTAAAACGGCAAGTTCACGGTTTTGACGGTTGATTTCGAGCTGACGCAGATAGATATCGTCTTCGATCAGCCTTTTTTCTTTTTGAGTATTGGTATAAACTTTTTCGCGAAGCTGAATTTTTTTCTGAACATCATTGAGATAAGCCACCGAAAGTTTCGACTGTTGCTGGGTTTTGGCCAGGTTTGAGTTTATCGCTGCAATTTGTTTTTTCAGTTCTGCATTCTGCTTTTGTAATTGTTCCTTTTTCTGCGAAAATAAAGTTCCAAACAAAAAAATTCCTATAAAAAAGCTTATTTTCCTTATCATCTGATCTCTGTTTTCGTATAGTTAGCGGGTACCGAATACGGCGTCGCCATTTTGGAGCCTTCAAATTTCGTATTTTCAAGCGCAATCTGGCTTGTTTTCTGGCCCTTTATATTTATTTTAACGTTTTTTGGCAGTCGCATATTATTAAACGTCACCCAATTCGTGTACGAAACTTCAAGTCGGTCTGATGATTTTACATCAGTCAATGTCACATTCATCAGGTCGAAAGTGGGTGAATATTGCAATGCCACCGCGTAGTCTGATTGATTTCCATTGCTGCCGAAGCGGATGTTTTTTGTAGAATTTAGTCTGTAACCCGTCGAAGACTGACTGAAACTGAAATCTTTCTCCTGAACCGGAATAAATGTACGTCCCAGCAATAGATTCTGCAGTGCGGCAAAGTCGATGAAATCTACATTGAGCATCTTATTCAGGTACGAAAAGTCAGATTCGATGTAAGTTTTGTTCCATTTTTCATAACCCTGAATTCCGTTTGGTGTTGCGATTCCGCGGCCCACGTTCAGGAACACGGCAATCATATTCATCCAAACTTTTTGGCCATCTTCAATGTAGATAGTCGCATCAAGTGTTGGGATGAAAGCACCGGTTTCTACATCAACCCGCGAGCTGATTTTAACCTGGCTGAAATCGGGTTTCTTCGAGATTTCCCTGAAAAAAGCTGTGTTTGCGACCGGTGCAGCTGCCGGACTTTCGGGCTTTGTAGTCGCCGTTTTGCAGGAACTTAATGCAAATGAAATCAGGATTAGGACAATATATTTATTCATAACTAATATTTTTTGGTGTCTTGAATTTTTAATAACGGCAAACGTTGCTGAATGTTTTACCGCACACTTTAAGCCAAAAAACAGTTTCAGCCAAAACTTAGCTCTTCGAAAGGAAGTCGAGCACTGAATAATCACCGAGCGAAATCTCTCGCGCCACGCCGAAGTACTGCGCCGAATTTCCGATCATTGAATTGCTCAGATTACCGTGGTCGATTAGCGTATTTTCCTGAATAAGTGAATGGTCGATGTTTGAATTAATGATTTTTGTGTTGTTGCCAATAGACACGCACGGTCCGATTTTCGAGTTTGAAATCTCTACATTTTCACCGATAAAACACGGCGGAATAATAAGGCAGTTCACTATTTTGGCAGAAGCTGGATATTTCGCCACGTTTTCCTTTTCGTACTCGAGTACTTTGCCGTTTGTCTCCACGGTTGCGTTTTTGTTGCCGCAATCCATCCAGTCGTCCACTTTTCCGAGCGAGAATTTTGCGCCTTTTTGTCTGAGGTTTTCAAGTGCTGTAGTAAGTTGATATTCGCCACCCTGCTTGATGTCGTTGCTCATGATGAAATTGATTTCATCCATCAGTTTTTCAGCAGAATTAAAATAATAAATCCCGATAATCGCGAGGTCAGAAACATAGGTCTGAGGCTTTTCCACAAAATCGGTGATGAAACCGTAATCATCGAGTTTTACGACACCAAAAGCAGAGGGATCTTCGACTTTTTTCACCCAGATGACACCATCAGAATTTTTATCCAGCGCAAAATCCGCTTTGAACAAAGTATCCGCAAAAGCCACCACCACATCGCCCTGCATCGAGGCTTCCGCACATTTTATAGCGTGCGCTGTTCCTAGCGGTTCATCCTGAGTGTAGACGCTGCCTTTGGCGCCAAGCGATTCGGCAATTCCGATTAGCGAGGCTTCTACTTCCGGCCCGAAATCGCCGATAATGAAAGCAATTTCCTCGATTTTTTCACCTGCAACTTTCGCGATATCTTCCACCAGGCGCTGTACGATGGGTTTTCCGGCAATCGGGATTAATGGTTTCGGAACGGTGAGTGTATGAGGTCTTAGTCTGGAGCCGCGGCCCGCCATCGGAACGATTATTTTCATATTTGTCTGAATTTTATTTAGCACGCTGTTGCGTGATTTATAGTTTTAATTTTTGTTTGAAGTACTGCCAAAGCCGCCGTCGCCACGTGTAGTTTCAAGAAGTTCTGCGGTTTCCTGCCAGGTGATGCTTTCGTGTCGGGCAATGACCATCTGTGCGATTCTGTCGCCGTCATTAATAATGAAATTTTCTGAAGACAGATTAATCAGAATGACCCCGATTTCACCACGGTAATCTGCATCGATAGTTCCGGGTGCATTCAGCACGGTGATTCCGTTTTTCACTGCGAGTCCGCTTCTGGGTCTTACCTGCGCCTCGAAGCCTGCAGGTAATTCAAGAAATAAACCGGTGGGAACGAGCTTTCTTTCAAGCGGTTTCAAGGTGAGGGTTTCGTCGATATTGGCATACAGATCCATTCCGGCTGAAAGCTCAGTCTGGTATTTCGGCAGCGGATGTCTTGATTTATTAATGACTTTTATATTCATTCTATCTTTTGATTTTTTGAAGAAGACTTTCGGGTATTAGTTTTTGAACTTTAATTAAAATCGCCGCTAAAACTATAAATATTAAGTTGCCGAGCCAAATTTCGCTCCTGAAATTCTGGTAAATCACCAGCGAAAATATCATTGTGAGCAGGATGATGACTACGTTATTGAACACATTATATGGAATCGGGTGTTTTCTTTGGCCCCAAACATACGAAACCAGCATCATCATAAAATACGAAGCTAAAGTTGCCCACGCCGAAGCCCAATATCCGTATCTCGGAATGAAATAAAAGTTCACCGCGATTGTCACAGCCGCGCCAAGCACCGAAATGTAAGCGCCGACCAAAGTTTTGTCAGCCAGTTTGTACCAGACCGAAAGATTAAGATAAATACCCAGAAAGAGGCTGGCAAAAAACAGAATGGGTAAAATGC
>JAEZYN010000114.1 GCA_023419095.1 Bacteroidota bacterium
AATTATTACAGCCAGCTTAAATAATTTAATTAAATATATTCTTTAATTTTAATTTAATTAAATATATTTTTATTAATAATTTTACTGCCTAAAATATTATTTAAAATTTTTTATTATATTTACTTTTTATTTAAAAAAACTTGCTATAATTATATTAAATAAAAAATATGACTTAAATAAAATTAATTTATATTTTTATTTAATAAAATTAAAAATATTATATAATTTAATTAAATTTTAAGTAATTTTATTATATAATATAATAATTAAAATAAAGGAGGCTATAAAAATAATATAAAATTAAATTAAATTAAATTAAAATATTAAAAATTATTAAAGGATGTTAAATGAGCAGGTCATTATTAATAGCTTTTGCAACTATTGGTGCCTATACTTATGAGCATTTTAAGTCAATGCAAGCTATAAAGCTGGACTTAAATTTTAGTCATATGGCTAAAAATATTATAGAAGCTCTGGAAAATAATTACACTGAGGAAACTCTTGAGGACTTTTATAAATTATTGCAAGATAGTCATATATGTAATAAATATGACTTAAAAGATAATAATTAATAAAAAATGGCTGCTATTAAATAGCAGCCATAAAAAATAATTTTATTTAATTATATTATATTAACTAAATATTTAAAAAATTGTTGTATAATATAATTAAATAAAATTGTGATGATTGAATAAAATCACGATTTTATTTAATTTTAATGATGGAGCGAAAATATGAACGCACATAACCAAGTTATAAGAGAATTAGCCATTATTGGCTTAGCCGCATTAATGGCAGATGGTGCAACTTTTAATAAGTTAGCTAGTGATTTTGATGATAGCTACTTTAAAACAGATTTAATTTATAATCCACAATATAAATTAAATAGCGTTGATGATATTGTTATCACATATGACGGCATTTTAGACGATTTAAAGTTGCTATAAAAATTAATAGCAGCTATTTTAGCTGCTATTTACTAAATGTTTAAAAAATTACGATATAATACAATTAAATAAAATTATGATTGTGGCTACTATTAATTATATTAAAGTCGATATAATTAATAGTATTCACAGAATACTATATTTTAACACAGGAGGCTATGATGATAGCTACTATTAAAAAATTTTGTGAAACGCACAAAATAAAACAAAATGTTGCTGATGAGCTATGTCAGCTAATTACTGAATTAACAGCAAAGAAAAGTCGTGAGCTGCACCCGCCGCGCATTAATGATGATGGCGAAACTGAATATTATTGCAGATTTCACAAAAAATATTATTTAGAAGCTGACATGGTTATGAGCAATGGCAAGTCAAAAGGCTACAGCAAAGCAGCTATAGCTGTGTGGAACAAACGCAATGCAGCTATAAAAAAGCTAGCTATTGAAGTCAGCGACTTAGTAGCTAAAGATGACTTTGAAGCTGCAAAAGTTAAAAATGCTGAGCTAGCTAAGTTAAAAGCTGAGTTAAACGACCCAGCAACATATGATGTTGAAGCTAATGAGGCTGCATTTAAAGCAAATAAAAAATAAACAATAATAGCTGCTAGCAATAGCAGCTACCAACTATTAAAGGACACTAAAATGAGAAGTTTCGCACCAATTATAAATAAAAGCAATGATGGCTTGGACTTGCTAGAGCTCGTAAGCTGCCACGAAGTATTGCAAGCTAGATTAATAGACGCTTGTGTAGTGATTTATACGACCTATCAAGATAGCAGCAACTATTACGAATATTTAACAGCCAAAGCAGTCAATTTTTGCAGCCCACAGCTCGGCACATTTGTAATTTTTCTGTAATTAATTTAAGCTGATTTTAATAATTATTTCGTTATAATAATTATACAATTTAATTAAAAAGGATGCTAAATGTTATTACATTTAAATTGTTGCTCGATAAAAATGTATCGAGCATTAATGTCAGCTCAGAAGCTATCACAATTGTAGCTACTAAATTAACAGACAACTATTGCTATGACTTAGCTAGCACGCTCGCAGTCGAGTGCGAAAACAGCTATAACGCAGATGTTAGCGACTATTATTTTACTCGCGATGAAAATGTAGTTACTATCAAGCACAATAAATCGCGGCCAGCTAAGTTGAATATTGATGTAGTCGAGTTGATTGATGAGCTCGACGCTATCAGTGTTATTTATGACAATGACAATCAGCGGCTGCTAGTTACGCTCGATATGTCAAAAGCAGCTCAAATCAAGCGACTAACGAGCGAGATATATGATAGATATTTAGACGCAAGCAATATAAAAGCGTCTATAAATGCATTCTCGCTGCTTGTATTCGATTTATAGCAGCCAGCTAGCTAGCAGTCAGCTCGGCTGCTAGATTTTAGTCGCTCCAATTCTGATAATGACTATCAATATCAAATAAGCTCCCAGCTAGATTTTAGTCTCCCGTATTTTGATAATGATTATCAATATCAAATATCCCACCATTATTTTGATAATATTTATCAAAATAAGAGAGGCTCATAAACATATCTAGGACGGCCATATTTTGATTTTAATTTTTTATAATATATCTATATTATCATCTATTTTAAAATCAAAATATGGCCGTCCTAGATATGTCTATGGATATATTTATATTTTAGATTTTGTTATCTATTGACCTTGCTCTAGCTAGAGTTGGTAGTGCTAGAGTTGGTAGTGCTAGAGTTGGTAGTGCTATGTCTATTTGATTGGTAGGAGCTATGAATTGAGTGCTTAAACTACCTTAAGGGTTTCATTTAATATTTATTAAAAAAAGAATTTAAAGAAAGATAAGAATAAAAAGAATAAAAATAAAATTTTTGTCAATTTTTTAAAAAAAGGGATGGGACATTTTTTATATAATAAAAATACCTTTCTTTTCTTTCTTTATCTTCTTGTTGATCGAAAATCTAACGAATTATTACGGATTTTAATACGCATTATCAAAAACACATCCATT
>JAEZYN010000124.1 GCA_023419095.1 Bacteroidota bacterium
GTTTTCACCCACCGAAAATGCGCTCATATTTTACGAAAAGATCGCCGGGGACTGCAAAAAACATCTAGCTGCGGGCGGAATGGTATTTCTCGAAATCAATCAGAAGCTTGGAGCGGAAACGTGTGGACTGTTTGAAGAGGTTCTGACCCGCGCGGAACTCGTGAAAGATATTTCCGGGAATGACAGGATGGTTTGGGGAATAAAATAGGATGTAATTTCGTGGTCCGGTTTTGTATGGCGCGAGCGAAGCGAGCGCCAAAAAGTTTTTTTTTGTCTCTCCGAAATGAAAAATACCTGATTTTTTAGCCCCGATGGAAGCGGCATCCCCGGCGACGCGCCAGCGGCGGCGGGATATAGCGGACAGCGGGTAAAGTCGTCGAAAAATCGACTCACTTTCTTGCTCCTAAAAAATTACCCGATTTTCTTTTTCACGAAGACCATGTACGACATGTAGATTAGTGGCAAAGCCATGATGGCGAGGTAAAGTGCATTCTCGATCGCACGCTCCGGCTGAAGCGCCACCGCAAAGACCAGTCCGAAAAATGCACCGCCTAAATGTGCGGCATGTCCGATATTGTCATTTTCACGCGGGTTCAGCATCATATACACCGAATACGCGAAGTATGCGAGTCCAAAAATGTAACCCGGAATTGCAATTGGGATGAAGAAAAAGTAAATTCCCAGATCCGGAATCATCGCAATGGATGCGAACAGTATTCCCGAAACGCCGCCGCTCGCACCAATAGCCGAATACCAAGACTGGTTCTTGTACAGATACAGCGAGAACAAATTTCCAAGCAGTATAGAGCCGAAGTACACAACTAGAAATCCAATTGGTGTGAAGGCCTGAATCACAATGGGCGCAAAAAAGTAAAGCGTCATCATGTTGAACAGCAAGTGCATCATGTCTCCGTGAAGAAATCCCGCAGAAAGCAGTCTGACATACTCTTTCCGATGAAGAATTGCTCCAACATTGAATTTATATTTCTCGAACATTTCCCTGTTGCTGAACGCGACAAAACTGATGATGGCCGTGGCGGCTATGATAATAAGTAAAAAGGTATCCATATCCTAAATAAAAAGTTTCAGCAGCGCCGAAACTTTGGTGTTAAACTATTTCTGAGGTTAAACTCCGGGCGAGTAATTTTTCGTGCATAGGTTTCAGAACTTCAAGACTGCCCGTTTTCACAGTACATTTGCCTTTGTAATGAACCAAAATGGTACATTGCTCGGCCTGTTCTAAGGTGTGACCGCAAATTTCGATCAAAGCCTCAATAACATAATCGAAAGTATTCACATCATCATTCCAAAGTACAATTTTATACACTTCGTCTTCACGCTCCAGCAGCGCTATTTCTTCATCATATTCGCGCTGCGGATTTTCATAATCGCGCACGTTATCAAAAAACTGTTTAAACATTTTTAGATTTCTGAGATTTCGTCTGTCAGTTCAGACATGATGTTTGGCTCGTCATAGGTGAGTTCTACCACGTCCACGCTCTTATTCTGCATTTTGAGAATCTTCACGTGGTAACTGTTCATGACGAACTCCTGATTTTCTTCCGGAATCTCTTCAAGTTCGTGCAGAATGTAACCTGCCAGCGTGTTGTATTCACCATCTTCCGAAAGCGGGAAAATCTTTGGTAAATGTTCGTTGATCTCATCAAGATTTTGGGTAGCCTGAACACAATATACGTTCTCGCCCACTTTCTCTACGATTTTATCTTCGTCGTCCTCTTCATCCTGAATTTCACCCACAAGTTCCTCAAGAATATCTTCAAGCGTAATGATACCTTCCGTACCACCAAACTCATCTATAACAACTGCTAAATGCTGTTTTTTCTGCTGGAAAACTTTCAACAGATCCGAAATCTTTTTACTTCCAACAACAAAGAAGGCCTCGCGCATCAGTTCGGACAATGTCTCGTGCGTAACTTCTCCCTTTGTACGGACATACACACGGATAATTTCCTTCGCATAAAAAATTCCGATAATATTGTCGATAGAACCTTTATAGACCGGAATTCGCGAGTAACCGCTGTCCATAATCTGCGTGATGATCTCTTCTACCGGATCGTCGATATCAATGGACGCGATATTCTGCCTCGGAACCATGATCTGTTTGGCAGAATGATCGGTAAAATCAAACGCGTTCTTGATGATCTCGTAATTTTCTTCCTGAATTTCGCCGCTGTCCGCTGACTGTTTTACCAGCAACTGAAGTTCTTCTGTGGAGTGTATTTCATGTTCCGTAACCGGATGAACTTTAATTAATCTTAAAACCGCATTTGACATCATGTTCATTGACCAAATGAAAGGTTTGAAAACGGTATAAAAAACGCGAAGCGGCATCGCGATCGCCATTGTGGTGGGTTCTGCTTTACGGATTGCGATAGATTTTGGTATCAGTTCACCAAAAACGATGTGCATGATCGTGATCAAAAGGAAACTTACCACAAGAGATACCGTATAAACAGTGGCTTCCGCAATTTCGAAGTTAAAATAATGGAAGATATTTTCTATGATATGATGCAGGGCGCTTTCACCTACAAAACCGAGTCCCAGAGAAGCGAGTGTAATACCGAGCTGCGTGGCGGAAAGGTATTCATCAAGATGTTTGATGATGTGCTCGGCCTGCTTGGCCATTGCGTTGCCTTCGGCAGCTTTGATTTGAATTTGAGAGTAACGAACCTTAACGATTGAGAATTCTGCGGCTACGAAAAAGCCATTGAGTAATACTAAGAATAAAGCCAGTAACAGCTTGACGACGTCTGAGTCCATTTAATTTTTTAAAAATAATTCCTACAAATATATATAAAAAATAAATAACGCCGGGGAAACGATCCGCCATCCAAATGCATCAATATTGCGCGGTTAGCACCAAAAAAAGCACCGGCAAAACCGATGCTTATATAAATTTGTCTATTGAAATTCTTACGAATTTTTAAGGGCTTCTGCGCCGGATACAATTTCAAGAATCTCATTTGTAATCGCAGCTTGTCGTGCTTTATTATAGAAAATCTTCAGATCATTTCTCAGGGCTTCGGCATTGTCGGTTGCCTTGTGCATCGCCGTCATCCTGGCGCCGTGCTCAGATGCAATAGAATCCAGAATTGCTTTGTAGACCTGTGTTTTGATCGATTTTGGAATCAGAACATTCAGGATGTCGGCCGCATTTGGCTCGAAAAGGTAGTCTGTATTCGCAGATCCTTCTTTTTCCGACATCTTTATCGGCAATACCTGCTCAAGCTGAACTTCCTGCGTTGCGGCGTTGATAAATTTGTTATAAACAACAAATACTTTATCGAATTTACCCTCACGGTAATCGCGCATCACATTCTCCATGAAATTTGATACCACCTGGAAACTCATGCCATCGAAGATCGCACTTTGGTTATCATACACGGTACGCGTTCTGCGAACTGCATCGAACACTTTTTTCCCAACGGCTAAAATTTCCACTTCGTGCGGCGTATTGCTCAGTGCGCTGTTCAGCTCTTTGATTACCGAAGAGTTGAAAGCCCCCGCAAGACCTTTGTTTGAAGTAACTACGATGAAAAGAACCTTTTGCACTTCTCTTTCCTCAGTAAATGTGGAGATCCCTTCAAGATCCGTCGAGGAACTTACATTTTCAATAATTTCCTGCAATTTTTCCGAGTAAGGTCTCAGCATTACGATCGCGTCTGTAGCTTTCTTCAGCTTAGCTGCAGAAACCATTTTCATCGCGCTGGTAATTTGCATCGTAGAAGAGATGGAAGTAATTCTACCCCGTATTTCCTTTAAGTTTGCCATTATTTAATTTGAAAATTTGAAAATTGGGTAATTTGAGAATTACTTGTTCTCAAATTACCTAATTATCTAATTAATTATATTTTGAAGCCAATTCTGTAGCTGCCTGCTTCAGAACGCCTGTAATATTATCGTCGATCTTTCCAGCTTTGATCGCTGCCATCGTATCAGGATGCTTTGATCTGAGGAATTCCACATATTCTTTCTGGAATTCTTTTACCTTTCTGATCGGGATGTTTCTCATCAGGTTTTCTGTACCAGCGTAAATTATCGCTACCTGAGAATCTACAGGAAGTGGTGAATTTACCGGCTGCTTAAGGATTTCCACGTTTCTCTCACCTTTAGAAATTACACCTTGCGTAGAAGCATCAAGATCAGAACCGAATTTAGCAAACGCCTCAAGCTCTTTGTACTGAGCCTGGTCAAGTTTCAATGTACCTGAAACCTTCTTCATCGACTTGATCTGCGCGTTACCACCAACACGGGATACAGAGATACCTACGTTAATTGCAGGACGTACACCTGAGTTAAATAAGTCTGACTCCAGGAAGATCTGCCCATCTGTAATCGAAATTACGTTCGTTGGGATATACGCAGAAACGTCACCAGCCTGAGTTTCGATAATAGGAAGTGCAGTAAGTGAACCGCCACCTTTTACGATAGGTTTCAAAGAATCCGGTAAGTCGTTCATCTGTGCAGCAATGGTATCGTCAGCAATCACTTTTGCAGAACGCTCCAATAATCTGGAGTGAAGGTAGAAAACGTCTCCAGGATAAGCTTCACGGCCCGGTGGTCTTCTCAATAGAAGAGAAAGTTCACGGTAAGCAACAGCTTGTTTAGATAAATCATCATAAATAATCAATGCAGGACGACCTGTATCACGGAAATATTCACCGATTGCAGCTCCGGCCATTGGCGCGTAAACCTGCATTGGAGAAGGATCTGAAGCGTTAGCGGCAACTACTACTGTATATGCCATCGCGCCTTTATCTTCTAATGTTTTAACGATCTGTGCAACTGTAGAAGCTTTCTGTCCAACTGCTACATAGATACAAAATACCGGTTGTCCGGCGTCATAAAATTCTCTTTGGTTAAGGATGGTGTCAATCGCCACAACTGTTTTACCAGTCTGACGGTCACCAATGATCAATTCACGCTGACCTCTACCAACCGGAATCATGGAATCGATTGCTACAATACCTGTCTGAAGAGGTTCTGTAACCGGCTGACGGAAAATAACTCCCGGCGCCTTTCTTTCCAATGGCATTTCGTATAAATCTCCGGTGATCGGTCCTTTACCATCAATTGGGTTTCCTAAAGTATCTACTACTCTACCCAACATGCCTTCACCTACATTGATAGATGAAATTCTTTTGGTTCGGTTTACCGTATCTCCTTCCTTCACCTGCTTAGACTCACCAAGAAGTGCTACACCCACATTGTCTTCAGCAAGATTAAGAACGATTCCTTCGATACCGCTCTCGAATTTTACCAATTCACCGTACTGAACATTTTCTAAACCGTACACTAAAGCGATACCATCACCGATGGTCAATACAGTTCCTACCTCTTCCACATTACTCTGTGTGTCGAAGTTTGCCAACTGCTGTTTAAGAATTGCAGATACTTCTGCCGGATTTATTTCTGCCATTTTATGGTTGTTTTTGTCTTAATTTAATTGAAATTCTTTTTTAAGCTTGCTCAATTTTGATCTTACAGAAGCATCGATTTGCTGATCTCCCACTCTTAGGATATAACCTCCAAGAAGTGAAGCGTCGATCACTTTTTTCACGTCAAATTTATTGTCATGATTGATCAAATCTGTCGCCTTCAGGATGTTTTTTTGGTTCTCATCTGTAAGTGGGGCTGCAGAAGTAAGCGTAATTCTTTGTACGCCGTTCATCTCGTTCACTTTGTTGATGAATTCCTGAGCTACGTTCTGCATTTGGCTTTCGCGGCCTTGCTTTATAATCAATGTGATCAGATTTTTGGTTACCGGTGAGAAATCCTTGAAAATTTCCGCGGCTATTGCCTGCTTTTTCTTACCGTCAATAATCGGCGACGCAAAGAAATTCTGAAGTTCACGGGAATTGGCAATCGTTTTTGCAACATCACCCATTTCCGCAAATACAGCCTCAGTATTTCCGCTGTCCTGCGTAAAGCTCAGCAGTCCCTGTGCGTATCGTTTGGCTACTTTACTTGTAAGCATCTTAGTTCAGGTTAGATTTGTTCAGGATGTTTTCTACTAATGCATTCTGCGCACCGTCATTGCTGAGTTTTTCCTTAAGGATAGACTCCGCGATGTTTACGGATAAAGTTCCGATCTGGTTTTTGATGTCAGACATCGCCGCTGCTTTTTCTGCCTGGATAGACTGGCGAGCCTGCTCGATCATTTTATCACCCTCTACTTTTGCAATTTCTTTGGCTTCACCTACGATTCTTTCCTTAATCTCACGCGCTTCCTTCAGAATGTTATCGCGCTCTACCTTAGCTTCACGGATAATGATTTCGTTTTCAGCTTTAAGGTTTTGAACTTCCTGCTTAGCCAATTTAGCCTGATTAAGTGAATCAACAATAGTTATCTCTCTCTCATTCACGGCCTGCATGATCGGTTTCCATGCGAATTTGTGTAAAACAAACAGCAAAATCAAAAAGATCACAGACTGAATGATAAATAAACCTGACGAAAAGTCTTCTAATAATCCCATACGAGTTATAATAAAATATTGTTCTTAAATTTTTTTTCTAATTTTTTAAAAAAGATCACTTGCCGTAACCAACCGTTCCCGGCAAGTGAAAATTTCTGAGTGTTCTTAGTTTACTGCGAACAATGCAGCAAATGCAAGACCTTCTACAAGTGCAGCAGCAATAAGCATCGCAGTTTGCAGTTTACCTGCCTGCTCTGGCTGACGGGCCATACCTTCCAAAGCAGCAGCACCGATTTTACCGATACCAAGACCTGCTCCGATTACTACTAGACCTGCTCCTACTAACTTAGGGATTTCCATAATATATAATTTAAAAAATTAGTTTCTGTTTATTGCTTTCAGCTACTTTTAATCAGCTGTTGGCTACTTCTGCCTACGTGGCTCTATTTACTTTTTACTATTGCCTTTGCTCTTATTAATGAGCTTCTTCATGATGGTGCTCCTCATTGGCCATACCGAAATACACCGCCGAAAGCATCGTGAAGATATATGCCTGAAGGAATGCTACCAAAATCTCGAGTAAATACAGCACGAATGTCAGGAAAGGGAATGCAATGCCCGCGATTACGTTTTTAAATACATAAATCATTGCGATAAGCGACATTACTACAATGTGACCTGCCGTCATGTTCGCGAAAAGACGAATCAAAAGCGCGAAAGGCTTGATAAACATCCCGATAATTTCAATCGGCATCATCACCAGCTTCATCGGCCAAGGCAAGCCCGGCATCCAGAAAATGTGCTGCCAGTAAGTTTTATTTGCGGTAAACTGCGTCAGAAGGAAAGTCACGATCGCCAACGCAGCAGTGATTGCTAAGTTTCCGGTCACGTTGATTCCGAATGGCATCAGACCTAAAACATTAAGGAACAGAATAAAGAAAAACACAGTCAGCAAATAACCCATGTACTTTTTATAGTTCGTCCCGATGTTTGGTTTGGCAATGTCATCACGGATGAAAATAATAAGTGGTTCGAAAATCTTGCCTGCACCCGATGGCACCAAAGAATTCTTATAGCTTCTGGCAATCGACACAAAAAGAAGTGTCATCAGAATCGCTACTAAAAGGATAGCGAATACGCTTTTTGTAATTGACAGATCCAGCATTTTAGGGTTCGTCGCATGTCCGTGGTCATCCATTTTGATGGTTCCTGAAGCATCTGTCTTATAGATTTTTTCGTGAAACAGCTTATAGTAGCTTCCTTTGCTGGCAAAAGTATCTTCTCCATGGTTGAAAGTTGAACTCATCGTTGCATGGAAACCGTTCTCTTTGTCGTAGAAAATTACCGGAAGCGGGAAACCGATGTGGTGTCCGTCTTTGGTCACCATGATATCGAAGCTGTGAGCGTCCTTCACGTGGTGCTGAATAAACTCCTGGTTTTTAGCTTTTTCAGCCTGGGCCTCAAGTACATTTCCGGCAACCTGTTCAGTAGCGTGTGCATCAGCTGCACCGGTTTCGTGCTGCGCCTGTGAAAGCGAAAATGTAGATAAAAATCCAAGTAAAAGGATAACTCTTTTAAGCATTATGATATATCTTTTTAAAGTTTTGCAAAAATAGGATAAATATTCAGATTACAAAGAGGTTGTCTCCTGATTTTTTTCATCTTTTTCGGCGGCCGAGGCATCCTGAAACTGAATAAGTTTCACCGCAAATAGGGTTTCGAGGATAAGTGATACCAGATATGGAATTGCAAAATGCAGCTTATAGTTCGGAACGGTACTCAGTTCAAGCTGACCCATCGCGATGAAAAGCGCCGCCATCTTCACCATCACCAAACCCAAAAAACCAAAACCGATATACTGCGGGAACTGGTTTTTTATAATGCTGAGAACGGTAATCACGATCACGAACAGCAGCGTAAGGAAAATATAATAGCGGAAGAACACCACATCAAAACCGATCTTCAGCCATTCCCAAAGCCCGAAATGCACGCCAATCATGACAAAGAACAAGATGATATAAAGTGTGGTAGGTTTCATTTTCATTTTTGAATATTTTTTAGCTGTTTCAGCAGATTGTAAAATGCCAGTCCCATCGCGGTGAAGCCAATAGCAACCGTCAGCAGGTTGTTTTCGATTTCGTAATAATCATTGATTTTCTTTCCGCCCCAAAAACCAAGTCCCATCGTGGCCAGCATTTGGAAAACTACAGCCGAATAAACACCGTACTGCCGCAAGCCCGAGGAGGCAAATTTGCGTTCAGCGTCTTTACCCGAAGAGTCTGGGGTGGAATTTTCGGTTGCCATTTTTATTAATTTTTGCAAAGCTAATGATTATCAGTCAGCCTAAAAATTTTCAATTTTAAATATCCGCGATTTTCCGTATTTTTGCGCATCTTTAAAATAAAAAACCGATGTTCAACAGTTTACAGGATAAATTAGACAAAGCTTTACACAATATCTCAGGCCGCGGAAAGATCACCGAGATCAATGTGGCTGAAACCGTAAAAGAAATCCGACGCGCACTGGTAGATGCCGACGTAAACTACAAGGTGGCGAAAGACCTCACAAAGCGTGTTCAGGACAAAGCTTTAGGCCAAAATGTTCTCAC
>JAEZYN010000135.1 GCA_023419095.1 Bacteroidota bacterium
TCAAGGCAACCGGTAATGATATGAAGAAAGCAGAAACCGCAGTCTTACGAATGGCAAATGACCAGTATCGTAAGGCTATTTTTAATGCCCAGGTGTATGCCAACTCCGGAGCCGGTACTTATGAAAAAGCAGTGGATATGGCCACCAAAGATATGCTTTCCAGGGGGCTTAACTGTGTAGAGTATAAGAATGGTGCACGCCATGCTCTGTCAGATTATGCAGACATGGCAATCCGGACAGCCAGTAAGCGGGCATATTTGCAAGGAGAAGGGGAGAAACGTCAGGAATGGGGAATCAGTACCGTTATTGTAAACAAGCGGGGAAACCCCTGTCCCAAGTGCCTCCCCTTTGTAGGAAAAGTTCTGATTGATGATGTGTGGAGCGGAGGAAAGGCGTCTGATGGTCCATATCCTCTTATGAGCGCAGCCATAGCAAGAGGTCTTTATCACCCAAGGTGCAAGGATAGTCACAGTACATATTTCCCTGGAATATCTACAGCAGAAGATACCTGGACCAGAGAAGAACTAAAATCAATTGAAAAATCTTATAAGCAGGAGCAGGATCAGTTATATACCCAGAGACAGGCGGATAAGTTTAAAAGATTGGCTGAATATTCCTTAGATGAATCCAATAAAAAAGCTTACGATAAGAAAAGGCAGCAATGGGAGAGCCAGTCTGAAAAAGAAGAAATTGGATTCTTTAAGAAAATACAGACGAAAAAAGTGACCGAAGAAAAAGTAGACTATATTACAAATGATTTTATACCAGCAAACTCATTACAGGAAGCAAAGGAATACGCTTTTAAGGAATTCTCAGTTTTAATTAAAGGTGCCGAAAATATTCCTTTAGAAAATGTAAACTCCATAAATAGGAGATATGGGCAGCTTATAAAAGAAAATCCGCATATGAAAGGATTCATTCAGGAATTTGAATTTACAGATACTTTAGGGGAGGGAGCTTATGCTGCAAGGGTTCTGACTCCGGGAGGAGATGGCAGAATAAGCCGATCTATACAATTTAACCAGGAAGAATATAAAAACATAGAAGTGCTAAGTAAAAAGTATACTTCCCTTGTTAAGTCTGGACATTTCCCTAAAGGCACAACTTATGAAAATATTGTTGATCATGAATTCGCTCACGCCATTGCTGATGAGATGGGTCTTAAAATGTGTCATATTGATATTAATGGTAAATTTACAGCAGAAGAATGGAAAAATGTAAGAGTGGCAGGAAAGGCTTTCAGCAAGGTCAGGGTTGAAGAAACAGCAAAAAAACTACATATTACAGCAGGTAAGTTTCAGAAGAAAATAAGCGGATATGCAGTATCAGAACATTCAGAAGCATTTGCTGAGGCTTTTTCTTCTGTACATGGAACGAAGCCGACAAAAGAAGCCTTGGCACTTATGGCTGAATATGATAGAATAAAGAAAATGTACCATTAAGGAGGCAGACATGGTAATCGGTGCCATATTTAAAAAGAGTAAGAACGGCGAATATTTAACTGATAAAAATGGAGATTATGTGATTGATGAGCCTGAATCCCGAAAGCTATTAAACAATGCCTTTTCAAAAGAAACGCAGGAAGATAAACAGGCACTTAGTATTTTTGAAGAAGAGTTAAGGAAAGCTGAAGCACAGAACAACAGTTAATACCATCAGTCAGTAAAATGGCCGGTGGTATTTTTATGGAGAAATCTATGATACAAATGTATTTTACAATCAAGACTTGTTTGCTGATAACATGGTAAATACTTGCAGTGATAACTGTGATATGGAAAATATATAACTTGTTTCATTAATCCGAGGTATGAAAGCCTCGGTATTTTTATATTCAAAAGTTGCGACCATCGCAACAGATCGGAGGCAGTATGCACCGGATAAGAGAGGATCCGATATAATTAAATATCATTACAGATAAAGCGCGCAGGATATCCTGGGCGTTATTTTATTGCATAGAAAGGATGAGATCATGAAGAAAGAAGAATTTATTGCACTGGGAATCAGTGAGGATCAGGCAGCCAAAGCGGCAGAGGCTTCAAAAAAGGAGCTGGAATCCTATGTACCTAAAGCTGATTATGATACAGCCAATCAGGCAAAGGGACAGCTTGAAAAGGATATCAAGGACCGGGATAAACAGCTGGAAGATCTAAAGAAGAACAGCGGGGACAATGCGGAGTTGAAAAAGCAGATAGAAACCCTGCAGGCTGAGAACAAAGCAGCCGTTGAGAAAAACGAAGCTGACATGAAGGAGTTAAAACTTTCTACTGCTATTAAGCTGGCCATTGCTGAATCTGCTCAGGATGCAGATCTGGTAACTGGCTTGTTTGACAAGTCTAAACTGATTCTTTCTGATGATGGGAAGGTAACCGGTTTGGAGGAGCAGTTAAAGTCCATTAAGGAATCAAAACCATTCCTGTTTAAGGAAGTAAAGGCAGAACCAGCAAAAAATACTGGTTTCCGTCCGCTTGGAGCTCCTGGTCAGCAGACACAGACAACAACTACAACTGATGATGGAAAGGTAAATATGAAATCCGCCATTGAAGCAGCGCTTCAGGCACAGATGCCATCTAAATAAAATTAAGGAGATAAATGACTATGGCTATTACGTTAGAAGAAGCAAGAAAAAATGTGCAGGACGACCTGCAGATCGGTGTGATTGATGAATTCAGAAAGTCCAACTGGATCCTGGATCATATCACGTTCGATGATGCCGTTTCCCCAACCGGAGGCGGAGCAACCCCTACTTATTCCTACACCAGACTGAAAACACAGCCTACGGCGCAGTTCCGTGAGATCAATAAGGAGTATACACCACATGAGGTGACCAAGGAACGCCATTCCGTGGATATTAAGGTATTTGGTGGATCCTACCAGATTGACCGTGTTATCGCCAATATGGGCGGTATCGTATCAGAGGTAGAGCTTCAGCAGTCCCAGAAGATCAAGGCGGCTCAGGCATTGTTTAATGATACCTTTATTAACGGAGACAGTGCAGTGGACAGCAATGCTTTTGATGGTCTGGAAAAAGCCTTAGCTGGCAGTTCAACAGAGTATAATGTCGGATCGTCCACTATTGATTTATCCACATCCCAGATGGTGACGGATAATTTCCAGTACTTTCTGGATATGCTCGATGAATTTCTCCGCGGACTTGATGGAGAACCCTCTTTCATTGCAGGTAATACCAAACTGATTTCTAAACTGAGAGTGTGTGCAAGACGTGCCTCTATGTATCAAGTGACTAAGAGTGATTGGGGAACAAATGTGGAAGCCTACGGAAATATTCCTTTCGTAGATCTGGGGGCAAAACCGGGAACTAATGATGAAGTGGTAAACATTGACGCAACCAAAGGTACCACATCCCTCTTTGCAGCAAGACTTGCCCTTGATGGACTTCACGGCGTGTCCTTTGCAGGAGTAGCTCCGGTGCAGACCTGGCTTCCTGACTTTACAACGGCAGGAGCAGTGAAGACCGGTGAAGTGGAAATGAATGCAGCAATCGCCTTAAAGGCTTCCAAAGCCGCTGGGGCAT
>JAEZYN010000007.1 GCA_023419095.1 Bacteroidota bacterium
CGATGGTATAGAACCCATCCACCACATGATACTGTCTGTAACCTTTGTGAGAAACTGGATTTTCTTTTCGCGTTCTTCGCTTCGTCCCATCTGCTTATTTTTGGCAAATTTACTTAAAATCCCCGGACACGCCGAGCCCAAAAAGCGCAAAATCATAGACTGCAGGGTCTTGTGGATTGAGTTTTCGTAATACAAAATCCATTTCTTCTACTGTTTTCCAGTCGTTTTGTTTCCGTTGTATGATGTTCA
The DNA here is from genome assembly GCA_023419095.1 of Bacteroidota bacterium. Taxonomy (GTDB): domain Bacteria; phylum Bacteroidota; class Bacteroidia; order Flavobacteriales; family Weeksellaceae; genus Kaistella. Next base: position 250 of record JAEZYN010000007.1, read on the forward strand.
GTTTCCGCGAAATATTTCCGGTATGCACATCGAGCGGAACTGATAGATTTGCCGGATTAATTCGTTGCCAAATCCCAAAGTCCACACCTTTATTATCACGCCGCACCATCCAGCGCAGAAACATCATCAGCCTTTTTGCAGACGAATTCTTGTACGTTGAACTTACATGTTTATGGCTTCTGTGCATGTTTTCACCTAAAAATGCCTGGCGGAACCGCGCCAATGAATGGTAGAAATTCTGTTCAGCGTCCTGTAGCAGAAAAAGGTCTTCGAGACTTTCGTGAGATGTATATAGCCGTTGCAGATTGCGCAGAAATTCAGCAAAATCTTCGCCCGAAAAGGTACGGTGAATGCTTTTCTTATCTAAAGTTTTCAAATCATTCTCTTCAAAGTTCTTTACGAAAGCGAAAGGCTCACCTTCCATGAAATCAAGCATCTTTTCAGCATCTTTTATGATGGCTTTGCGGTTTCCCCACGAAATGGTCGCTGCCAAAAAACCCGAAATTTCGATGTCCTGTTTAAGTGAAAAACGGTGCGGAATCTGAATCGGGTCGTTTTCTATGAATGATTTTGAATTGTATAGTTCAGCTTTCTCATCGAGAAAATCTTTAAGGTCGTCAGTGGTCATTTTAAATTTAAAAAAAGAAAAATATCAGCCAATTTTTACTGCCTCAAGTGCTTTCGGCAAATAAGAATTCGGGAAAACCTGCCGCGCTTCGTCGGTGAAAACATTCAGGTCATTGTAACGGTTGGAGAAATGACCCAAAATAAGTTTCCCTACATTGGCTTTTCTAGCGATCCGCGCCGCTTCCAGAGCTGTGGTGTGTCCGGTATAATCTGCCATTTCCTTCAGATCGTGCAGGAAAGTGGATTCATGGTAAAGCACATCTACATTTTCAATGATTGGAACCACACTTTCGAGATAGCGCGTATCACTGCAAAATGCGTAGGAAACAGACTTAGATGGCTCAGTAGTTAAAAGTTCGTTCTTCAAAACGTAACCATCGCTCAAAACGAAATCTTTGCCGAGTTTGATGTTGTGATAATCGCAGGTTTCAATCTCGGCATATTTCGAGATTTCAGCCATATTGAGGTGACGCTCTTTCGGTTTTTCACGGAAAAGATAGCCGTTGCAGTAGATACGGTGGTTCAGTGGTATCGTGTACACTTCTACTCTTTTGTCTTCGAATATTTTCTCCGACTTCTTGCTTTCGAGTTCATGATAAACAAGTTCGAAACCACGGTGCGTCTCCGTGATCCTGAAAATAGTTTCGAGCATTTCCCTGATGCCTTTCGGACCATAGATGTGCAGCGGTGTCTCACGGCCCAGCAAGCGAAACGAGGCGATAAGTCCCGGCAAACCGAAACAGTGGTCGCCGTGCAGATGTGAGATGAAAATATGGTTGATTTTCGAAAACCGCGCTTTGGCCTTGCGAAGCTGAACCTGGGTTCCCTCACCACAATCGATGAGAAAATGGCGTTCTTCCATCTCCAGAAACTGCGCCGTCGGCGAAGAGTTCACCGTCGGAATTGCCGAATTAAAGCCAAGAATAGTAAGATATGTACTCAAATTTGTTGGTCAAAATATTAACGTGCTGCAAATCTAATGATTATTTGGAGCTTATGCCTGCATTCCGTCCTTTTAAACCCAAAGCCAAAAGTTATTTAACCAAAAAAAATCCCGGTTAAAAAAACCGGGAATCTTATGTGATTTTACTTTTTGGTAATCGCTTTCAGTCTGAAATAAGACACGGCTGCAAGTGTAAGCATCCCTGCACTGCCGATATACACCCATGCCGGAACCGGTATCGGATCGCCCGCCGCGTAGGAATGAAGTCCGCTCAGGTAATAATTCACACCGAAATAGGTCATGACAATTGTTGAAATGGAGAACAGCGCTGCAACGTGGAATGGCCAGCGACCGCGCAATCCGGGAACCATACGCATGTGAAGAACGAACGCATAGATCATTACAGAAATGAACGCCCAGGTTTCTTTCGGGTCCCAACTCCAGTATCTTCCCCACGACTCGTTTGCCCAGATACCGCCGAGGAATGTGCCTACCACAAGCGCGTATAGGCCTATCGTAAGTGACATTTCAGACACAATCGTGAGTTCTTTGATGGTGGTGTCATTATGAATTTTAAAAATTCTTTTGTTTGCGAAAATGTAAAACATCAGCACGATGATCGCAATCACCATCGACAGGCCAAAGAAACCGTAACTCGCGGTAATGATCGCCACGTGAATAATTAGCCAGTAGGATTTAAGAACCGGAACAAGCGGCGTGATTTGCGGATCCAGCGCCGAACCGCCGTGCGCAAAGCCCATCATGATCACGGCCACCATAAAGCCGGCTGCGGGTATGAGGGCATTTGAATTTCGGTAAAGTACGAGTCCGGCCGTAATACCAACCCACGAAATGAAAATGATCGCCTCGTAACCGTTACTCCACGGTGCGTGACCCGAAATATACCAGCGTGCTACCAATCCCAGGAACTGGAAAACATAACCGATAAGTCCGATTAAAATTAACCCGCGGATTATTTTGTTTAATATCCTGTTCGGTTTGAACAGTTCGATGAAGCCTAACACCAAGAGCAAACCGCCAATGATTGTGT
>JAEZYN010000040.1 GCA_023419095.1 Bacteroidota bacterium
CGGTCAAGTGATTTAGAATATAAAATGTAGCAGAAATACATTTTTACCTGGAAATTAAAAACAAAAAAGACCGAGAAATATCTCAGTCTTTAAAAGTGAGCGCGCCAGGATTCGAATGCCGAAATCGGCACAGGCTCTGGGACCGTCCCGATTAGAAATCGGGATGCTCTATCCCGCTGCTGAACTGATCAGTGCCTGGATTTTAACTTTACTTTTCCAGGATTTTATCTCGATTTCTCGCTTGTAAGCGCTTTCTTTATCGGTAAAAGATTCATGATAAATTACCGTCCAATCCTTTGCTCTGTTTGTAAATCCCTTATGGTTCGAAAGGTGTCGGCGCAATCTTTCCTCCAGATTGTCGCCGGTGTGGCCGATATAAAATCGGTCAAGTGATTTAGAATATAAAATGTAGCAGAAATACATTTTTACCTGGAAATTAAAAACAAAAAAGACCGAGAAATATCTCAGTCTTTAAAAGTGAGCGCGCCAGGATTCGAACCTGGGACCGTCTGCTTAGAAGGCAGATGCTCTATCCAGCTGAGCTACGCACCCGTTTTTTGTTTTTCAAAGCTTTAAGACCGTTCCGATTTAAATCGGAATGCTCTATCCAGCTGAGCTACGCACCCGTTTTGTGTTTTTCAAAGCTTTAGGACCGTTCCGATTTAGATCGGAATGCTCTATCAAGCTGAGCTACGCACCTTTGGCGGGTTAAAAAAAAATTCCCGAAGGAATTTTAAAAAGAAATTGTCGGGGCGGCAGGATTCGAACCTGCGACCTCCTGGTCCCAAACCAGGCGCGATGACCGGACTACGCTACGCCCCGAGTGTTTTTCTGATTGTTGCGGAGAGTAAGGGATTCGAACCCTTGGTACCGTTTCCAGTACGCATGTTTAGCAAACATGTCCTTTCGGCCTCTCAGGCAACTCTCCAAAAATGCAATATTTTATATGAGCTTCTCTTCTGTAATTGCGAGTGCAAATATAGAATACTTTCCAATATTAACCAAAATTTTTTACGTAATTTATTTTGTATTTTTGAGTCTGAAACCTCAAGAAAATACCGAAAATGCGTAAACCATTATATGTCATAGGATTAGCCGTACTCTTACATTCGTGCGCCTCCAGCAAACCCGTAAAAAAATTACCTGCTACTACCGTAACTAAAAGTTCAACCACCATTCCTGCACAAAAACAAGTTGTGCCGACGCCTTCCAAACCTTCAATAAAGTCGGAAGGTGGTAACGATTTTTTTAAGATAAATATTGCCGACGCCTCAAAAAATGACAATACCATCAGTTATGGTTCCATTGTTTCTGCGAATCCGCAAGGGTATAAAGTGGTGAAGACTTTTTTTCCGGCAATCGCGCAGAACTTCCGTCAGAAATATATAATTCTTCATTACACTGCGCTCGATGATGATAAATCGGTCACTGTACTGACCCAGCAATCTGTAAGTTCACATTACCTCGTAAACAGTCTTGGTGACCGCGAAATCTATCAGCTAGTAGACGAGAACAAGAGATCTTATCATGCCGGAGTGAGCTCGTGGCGCAATGACACAGCACTTAATGATACTTCGATCGGTATCGAAATAGTGAACGCGGGTTATAAAGTAGATTCCGCAGGTGTGAAAATCTTCCCGGAATTTGACGATCATCAGATTAAAAAAGTGGCAGCACTGGTAAAAGACATTGCCGACAGATACATGATACCGCCAACAAATATTTTAGCTCACTCGGATATTGCCCCAACACGGAAGCAGGATCCCGGCCCCAGATTTCCGTGGAAACAACTCTACGAGGAACACCAAATCGGCATGTGGTATGATGAAGATGTAAAAGAGGGTTTTCTTAGTCAGATTACGCCAGAAACACTTACGGTACAGTCATCGTCAGCAGAATTTATTTATAGCTATCAGCTTGCTTTGAAAAAACTGGGTTATGGTCTTGAGGCTTCCGGCCGCATTGATGACGCTACCAAAAAAACGATAGAAGCGTTTCAGTACCATTTCCGCCCTGAGAAATATGACGGTGTGATGGATGCAGAGTCCTGGGCAATCCTGCAGGCACTTAATCAAAAATATCCCGCAAAATAAAAAGCTTTCACGCAAAAACGAAAATGGGCGATTTATTCGTCCTTTTTTATATCAATATAATTTTTTGGACTTTAATAATTCATTAAACAAACGAAATCTCATTTAAAATCTTATGGAAAATTTCAGACATGAGACTGACCTGCTGGGGACCCTTCAGGTTCCCGCAGCTGCATATTATGGTGTACAGACACAGCGCGCGCTCGATAATTTTAAGATTTCAGGACAAATTCTCTCGTCCTATCCGCACTTTATCAATGCGCTGGCAATGGTGAAAAAAGCAGCCGCTAAAACAAATTATGAACTTGGTTTACTGGATGAAGAAATGAAAAGCTTAATTACAGAAACCTGCGATGAGATAATCTCGGGCCAACTGCACGACCAGTTTCCAATCGATATGATTCAGGGAGGTGCCGGAACCTCTGTAAACATGAATGCCAACGAGGTAATAGCGAACCGCGTTTTGGAAAAGCGGGGCAAAGAAAAGGGCGACTATCAGTTTTGCTCGCCTAATGATCAGGTGAATCTTTCACAGTCTACCAATGATGCATATCCCACCGCCATAAAAATCGCATTGCTCCATATGAACGCAGAACTTGTAGAAAAGCTGCGTCAGACCATCGCCGCTTTCCGGGCAAAAGGAGTAGAGTTCGCTGATGTCATAAAAATGGGCAGGACACAACTGCAGGATGCCGTTCCTATGACGCTCGGGCAGGAGTTTGAAGCTTTTGCAGCGACACTCGAAGAAGATATTTCAAAGCTTAACAGCAATGCAAAACTGTTTGTTGAGATAAATATGGGAGCTACTGCCATTGGTACAGGACTTAATGCGCCTCCGGGTTACGCGCGTCTTTGCGCCAAAAATCTGGCCCAGATTTCGGGTTACCCCATTGTGTCGGCGCCAAATCTGGTTGAAGCTACGCCGGACACCGGTTCGTACGTGATCTACTCGTCTGCGATGAAGCGCCTGGCCGTAAAGCTGTCGAAAATCTGTAACGATCTCAGGTTGCTTTCGTCAGGACCGCGCACCGGGCTGTTCGAAATTAATCTGCCGCCGATGCAGCCGGGTTCATCCATCATGCCGGGTAAAGTAAACCCTGTGATACCGGAAGTGGTAAATCAGGTGTGTTTTAAAGTAATAGGCAACGATCTCACGGTTACTTTTGCCGCTGAGGCAGGACAGTTGCAACTTAACGTGATGGAACCGGTGCTTTCTCATTCAATAATGGAAAGCATTATTTTTCTGGGCAACGCACTCGATACATTACGTGAGAAATGCATCACAGGCATCACCGCAAACCGGGAAGTTTGTCTGTACATGGTGAAGCACAGCATCGGAATTGTTACAGCGCTGAATCCTTACATTGGTTACAAAAACTCTACGGAAATCGCTAAAGAAGCTTTGGAGACCGGAAAGAGCGTGTACAATTTAGTTCTGGAAAAAGGCATTCTTTCACAGGAAAAATTAGATGAAATCTTAGATCCGGCAAATATGCTGAAGCCACACAATCTGTAATCACAACACTCCATTAAAATATTTAGGCAGCAATTTTAATCTGTCAACACACTGGCGAAAAGCAAAATGACGAAGACAAAAATATTCAGAACGGTTAAAATAACTGATCCGCACGGCTACACGTATGAAACCGTTGAAAAAGATAAGAACGGCGTCCGCGTTTATAGTCTTGAAAACGGCCTGAAAGTATATCTTGCAAAGAACTCAGACGCGCCCAAAATCCAGACATATATCCCCGTCCGGACAGGCAGCAACAATGATCCGGCAGAAAATACCGGACTTGCGCACTATCTCGAGCACATGATGTTCAAAGGTACCTCCCGTCTTGGGACGGCAGACTGGCTTAAGGAAAAACCGTTGCTCGACGAAATTTCCGGTCTTTACGAAAAGCATAAAACCGAACCTAATCCTGCGAAGAAAAAAGAGATTTACCGTAAAATTGATGAAATTTCACAGGAAGCCGGCAAATATGCAATTGCAAACGAGTACGACAAGGCCATATCCTCGCTTGGAGCCTCCGGAACCAATGCGCATACCTGGCTTGACGAGACGGTGTACAAAAACATCATCCCGAACAATGAGCTTGAAAAATGGCTTCAGGTAGAAAGTGAACGCTTTTCTGAAGTAGTGCTTAGGCTTTTCCATACGGAGTTGGAGTCTGTTTATGAGGAATTTAACCGGGCACAGGACAATGACATGCGGCTCGTAAATTATGAACTGATGGATGCGCTTTTCCCTAATCATCCGAATGGCCAGCAGACCACAATCGGGAAGCCTGAGCATCTTAAAAATCCGTCGATGGTCGCTATCCACACTTATTTTGACACGTATTATGTGCCAAATAATTATGCAATTGTTTTGGTAGGCGATTTTGAATTTGAACCGACCATTAAGTTGGTAGATCAATATTTTGGCATTTTTAAATTTAAAGAATTGCCGCCGAAAAAATCCGTGACCGAAGAGCCGATGACCAAGATCATCGAACGTACTGTAAAAAGCCCTTCAGCTCCGCGTTTGCAACTCGCATGGCGAACAGATTCGCACGGAACAGAACACGCACGACTGGCAGAAATTGTAGCTAATATTTTCAGTAATTCGGGAGAGTCCGGACTTATCGATCTTAATATTAATCAAAGCCAGAAAGCACTGCGTGCAATAGCGTACGCCTCACCGTTCAAAAATTACGGAAATTTTTCGATGGTGATCATGCCCAAAAACGACCAGAATCTGGATGATGTCAAAGAACTTTTACTGGAGCAAATCGATCTTGTTAAAGCAGGTGAATTCGGCGAATGGCTGATTCCGGCTATAGTAAATGACATGAAAATCCAGCGGATGAAAGCGTTTGAAACTGCTGACGGCCTGGCCACCGCATTGTATACAACGTACATCTATGACAGGTCATGGAGCGATGAACTGGCTGAAATCAATGAATTTGAAAAGATTACCAAGGCGGATGTGGTGAAGTTTGCAAATGACTTTTTTAAAGATAATTACGTCGCCATTAAAAAAGAAAAAGGTGAAAATGAGAAGCTGATTCGTGTCGAAAATCCCGGAATTACGCCTGTTAAACTTAATAAAGAAACGCAGTCACCATTTTTAAAATCAATATTAGCGCAAAAATCGAAAGACATACAACCGGAATTTGTAGATTTCCCAAAAGCTATTCAGACCCATAAGGTACAGACCAAAAAGGTCAGTTTTGTCGCAAATAAGTACAATGATGTAGCGCAGGTGTTTTTCATTTTCCCGTTTGGTACAGATCACGACAGGGAAATTGTTTTGGCGACACAGGTTCTGCAGTATCTTGGTATCGACCAACTTTCAGCGCAAGACCTTAAAAGGGAATTTTTCAAGCTTGGAATCAATCATGATTTCCGCATTTCGCAGGATCAACTAACGATTTCGCTTGCCGGCCTGGAAGAAAATATGCCGCGTGCGATATTGCTTCTTAAAGATTGGCTGCAAAATGCTGTGCCGGACCAAAACGTTTATGATGAAAACGTGAAAACCATTTTGGAAAGCCGTGAAGTGGCTAAAAAGGACAAAGGCCGCATCATGACTGCGCTTACCAATTATGCTAAATATGGCGCCGATTCCAGATTCACCGATGTAATTTCGGAAGAACGTCTGAAGCAGATAAAATCTGCCGAGATGACGCAGAAAATGCACGATTTGCTCCACATGCCGTACCAGATCTTTTTCTACGGAAACGATTTTGAAAATTTTAAAAAATACGTCGAACCATTTATCGAAAATGAAACTTTTAAAATTCCGGTGCGTAAGATTTACCCAGAACCTGTGCCTGAGGGAACCGTTTATTTCACGCCTTATGACATGGTGCAAACTGAAATGAGCCGCGTGGCAAAAGCAGGTGATGTAAACCTCAAAAATATGGGCAGGATCAATGTATTCAATGAATATTTTGGCCGCGGACTTTCGTCTATCGTGTTTCAGGAACTTCGTGAAAGCAGGAGTCTGGCTTACTCAGCCTATGTTTCGTACGCTACAGCCTCGGAGCTCAACAGACCCGATTATATCACCACGTACATTGGCACTCAACCGGATAAACTGCCACAGGCCATCGCTGCAATGGAGGAATTGATGGCAGATCTGCCTGAAGTTCCGGCTCAGTTCGAAAATGCGAGAACTGCCGTTTTAAAACAGATTGCTTCCGGCAGAATTACCCGTACAAATCTGTTTTTCAATTATTTGAATCTGCAAAAACTGGGCGTTGATTATGATCTGCGCAAAGATTTATATCAGGAAATCCGTAAGCTGACTCTTTCTGATCTCAGGCAGTTTTATACTCAAAAAATTAAACCGTTAAAATACAACACTGCCATCATTGGGAAGAAAGCCGACCTTGACATTGGGTCGGTTTCACAGCTCGGCACTTTTAAAGAACTGAGCCTCGAAGAGATTTTTGGATATTAAGCTTGTACTAATTATTACTGTCTAATGTTTTTTTGGGTGAAATAACGCATGGACTTGCAGTTCGTATTTCCGAAATTTGTATTTCAGAAATCTGATCACCATAACCATGAAAACTGAAAACTCCGGCAATTTTGCCGGAGTTTTATTTTTAAGTTATCAGTCTATTTTACAATCTTCATTTCATTGATGAGCCATTTCGCATCAGCGTATTTGTCGATTATGAAAAGGATGTATTTGGTGTCCACCATGATGTTGCGGCTGAAGCGCGGATCAAAATTGATGTCGCTCATCGTGCCTTCCCACTGCCGGTCAAAGTTCAGGCCGATAAGGTTTCCGTTTGCGTCAAGCGCCGGACTGCCGGAATTTCCACCCGTTGTGTGGTTGGTTGCCGTGAAGTTCACAGGCACTTCGCCGGTTTTGTCTTTGTAGATTCCGTAATCTTTGGTGCTGTAAAGATCGATCAGTTTTTTAGGCACGTCAAATTCATAGTCGCCCGGCACATATTTTTCCATTATGCCCGAAATATGCGTTTGGTAACCGTAAGACACAGCGTCACGCGGATTCGAACCTTTGATCTGCCCATAAGTTACGCGCAGTGTGGAGTTGGCGTCCGGGAAAAATTTGCGGTCTTTATCCGTTTCCATTTGTTGCGCCATATATTTTTTCTGAAGAACATCGATCTGCTCCTGTAACGGCGCAAATTTGCTCTCCGAAGTTGCCATATAGATTTCGCGCATGCTGGCAGCCAACTGAATGACCGGATCATTTTTCAAAGCTTTCATTAGTTCTCCGGAATTTGCAAAAACTTTGTTGATGTCAGCAGACGCTCTGGCTCCGTTCACCGCTTTGCGACCCGTCACAACTGAATTTTTCGACCAGTTTTCAACGGTTGTTAAGTTTTTGTTCTCATCTGCAAACTGATTAAAATTTGCCGGTAAAAATGCTTTCGGTGTTTTATTGGCATATAAAGCAAGCAGTTTCGCTGTCACTTTTGCATCCAATTCTGCATCGTAATCTTTGTAGAAAGACTGAAGACGGCTTGTAAATGCAGTTTGAGCTTGTGCGTCCATTTTTCCCGCCTCTGCATTCTGCATGTAGTTCAGATAAAGGTTTGCGAGCGTAAGTGTCTCCGCGTTTCTCACCACTTCACTGTAGTATGCACGGTTCAGCGCGTAAGGTGCCTGCTCCATATAAAGCCGGTTCAGTTCGTCAATTGTCGTCTTTATCTGCGGATTTTTGCTGATCAAAGTCTGTTCGTACTGTTTCTTTTTGCCTACTGCGTCAGATTTTTTCAAACCTTCCACTTCGCCAATCCATTTCTTCCAGTAATTTGCAACCGAAGCATATTTTGAAGCATATTTAATGCGTGTTTCTGCATCAGCGCGCATTTTTTCATCCAGTGTTTTCAGCGCAACTTCGCGTACAGAGATCATGGCAGGATCTGTATCCGTCATCACTTTTTCTACCGCAATTGCCGGCAGATATTCAGTAGTTCTTCCCGGGAAACCGAAAACGAAAGTGAAGTCATTTTCATTTTTATCTTTAATGGAGACCGGCAAATAATGCTTCGGCTTGTACGGTACATTGTCCTTTGAATATTCCGCCGGCTTATTGTTTTTGTCAGCATAAATTCTGAACATAGCAAAATCACCCGTGTGGCGTGGCCAAACCCAGTTGTCCGTATCGGAACCGAATTTCCCGATGCTCGATGGCGGGGCACCTACCAATCTTACATCCTTAAAAGTGTCTATTACGTAAGCATAATATTTATTGCCGTAATACATCGGTTTGATCACCACTTTTTGCCACGGTTCAAGCTTGAAGGAAGCTTTTACATTTTCAGTATTTTTATCTATAAGCTTTTGCGCTGCGGCAGCATCCAGGTTTTGTGTGCCTGCGAGAACCTGATTGGTCACTTCTTTGATGTCTGCGATGAAATCTACCGTCACACCCGGATTCGGCAGTTCACCTGTCATGTTTTTAGCCCAGAAGCCATCGGAAAGATAATCATTCTGAACGCTTGAATGTTTCTGGATCTGCCCATATCCGCAATGGTGATTGGTAAGTAAAAGGCCCTGAGGCGAAATTATTTCTGCTGTACAACCGCCGTTGAACTGCACTACAGCGTCCTTAATACTCGGTTTTGCAGGATCAAATATCTGTTTCGCGGAAATTTTCATTCCCAAATCTTTCATCTCTTTCTCATTCAGTTCGGTGGGAATCCACATTCCGCCGTACTGCTGGCCAAATGCCATCACTGCGGGAAAAATTATTGCCGCCAGCAATGTATTTTTTCTATTCATTTTAATAAAATTTGGCCTAAAAATAGAGAATTTTGAGCGAATAAAAAAAGTGCGTCCTCAGGTTCTGTTTTCAGCAGCAAGCTCGCTAGAATTCACGTATGCGTGGCCAACTTTTAATGAACCTGCGCGTGGCATTACTTTTGACGTTCTGAATTTTTAAATTTAACATTAAAAATATGCTATCATTAGCTGAACAGCTGCTTTGGTTCCTTGTTCTTGCGATACCTGTTGCCTGCATTGCCTGGACGGTGACGCACGAAGAGATCTTTCGGGAGCCGCGTGAATACTGTGTAAAGCGCTCGCAGGAAAGTGAGAAACTCTATCAGAGAAAATTTTTCTATCTGTTTACCTGCGAATACTGTTTCAGTCATTATGTAACCGCAATCTTTCTGATTATTACACAGTATAAACTCCTGTTCGATGACTGGCGCGGATATTTGATCTCATTTTTTGCGCTGGTATTTTTAGCTAATGTGTACATGAGCCTCTTTGCATTGCTGCGGCAGAATTTAAAAGTTGAAAAACTCGAAGCCAAGCTTAAAGATAATGAATGGCACGAGGTGAAAGAGGAGATAGATGCAGAGAAAAAACGTAAACTTTAAAACATTAAAAAAAATAAAGATATGGACAACACAGAAAGACTTGAAAAGTACGAGTACGACGACTACACGGTGGTCACCAATTTCGAAAGTTATGAACAGGCTGAGGCATACGCCCGCGAGCACAATTCCGAATTGCTGGAAGTGGGTTTTACAGATGGTTCAGACAACCCGATGCCGGACGATACTGGCAATCTTATCGCAGAGAAGCGTTCTTTTAAAGTTGGCCTCGACAAAGAATATCAGGTTTATTACTCGCACGACGAAGGTTTCCAACAAATGGCCGAGGATGTGCTGGAGGAATTAAAGAAAAAAGAAAACGATGATACACCTGAAGACTGGCTGGCCGACCAAAATATTGCACCCGGAGACCGCATTATTATCTTTAAAAACGGTGAAGTAAACACCGTGACAACAAGGGAAAGAATCAAGTTTCTGATGCGCGGAAGTCTTTATGAACTGGCAGTGAAAGTTCCTAAAACAAACGACTAGAGCCTCCGTTCAGGGCTATTTTTGGAGAGAAATCTTTTCTGAACGCTCTTTGGGATCTTCATCTGTGTCGTAATACAGCCACTCTACCGCACGTGGAAATTCCTGGGACCAGTCAAACTCCTGATGTTTCCCAGTCGGGTTGATACTCATTCGGAAAGTAAACTGTAGCGAATGCGAATTTTCCCAAGTCTGCATGGTGTCATGGAAAATTTTTATGCGTTCGGTCATTTCCGAGCCTTCATTTTCGCCGCCGTACAAATATACTTTCAGTTCGTAAGGCGTGCTAAAATTCATTTGCGGAAATTTGTTCTCCGGATTTATCCACAGCGAGGGCGAGAAAATCATGAGTTTGGAATAGACTTCGGGATAGAGAAAACCGCTGTAAATGCTGATAAGTCCACCCAGCGAACTGCCGCCAATACCTGTGTGTTCACGTTCCGGAAGCGTGCGGAAATGCTGGTCGATGTAAGGTTTTAATGTGTCAGCCAGAAATCGGACATACTTTTTCCCTTCCGCATTGTTGCTGATAGAGCCTGCGTCCAGACTGTATTCTTTTATCCTGTCTTCACGCCCGTTTTCAACGGCGATGATGATGATGTCGCCACGACCGTATTCTGCGAGAATAGACATTTTTTTGTCAATTTCCCAATTGCCGAATTCTGAGCCCTCGTTGAATAGGTTTTGCGCGTCCTGCAGGTACAGAACGGGATAATGCAGCTCGCTGTCATGATAATCATGTGGCAGCAGTGCCCAGATTTTGCGTGTCTTGTTCAGTTGCGGAATGTAGAAATCTTCAGAAATGATTTGAACGATAGGAAAGAATTCCGTTTTAAAAGGAGCCCAGTTCGTACGCCATCTTTCGACGGTGTCATACGTTTCGCCCGCGGATTTTCCAATTTTCCGGTTGTGAGTAATGTTGCCGTGACGGTCGATCTCGCCATTTTCCCAGCCACCGCGCGTAAATTTATATTCGATATTTTCGGGCAATAATTCACTTGAGATTTCGGTTTCATAAAGGTTTTCGTCGTTTTGCTTCATTAGGCACGCAGGATCTTTCGGATTCCAACCATTGAAATTTCCTGTGATGTAAACCGGTCTTTCATCATCTTCGAGCGACTTTAACGTAAATTTCATGCCGTCACGTGATTTTTAATTTTTTTTAAAGTAACAAAAAATCGGACGAAACCTGATTATAAATTTTACAGTGCGATGTTCAGCTGCTTTTAGCTTAAATTTAAATATATTTGAAGAAGCAAGCCGAATACTAACAACCTTTTTCCAAAAACGCGCCGATTATGGACCAAGTGCTGCCTTTCTCCCTCTTCACTGATCACGATGTTTACCTGTTTCGTGAGGGAAAACACTTCAGGCTTTACGAAAAATTCGGTGCACACACTATCGAAAATGCCGACATTAATGGAACCTATTTTGCGGTATGGGCGCCCAACGCTGAAGAAGTTTCAGTAATAGGAACCTTTAACAACTGGAACAGCCACTCGCACAAATTATTGCCAAGATGGGACGGCTCGGGCATTTGGGAAGGGTTCATCGAAAACATCGCGTGGGGAGATCTTTACAAATATGCCATCCGCACCCAAAAAAATGTTTTGCTTGAGAAAGGTGATCCGTTTGCATTGAGCTGGGAACAAAACGCGCAGGCCGCCTCCGTGGTGTCCACGAACTGGTTTGAATGGCAGGACAACAATTGGCTGCAGAAAAGAAAAACTAAAAACAGCCTGAAAGCACCAATTTCAGTTTACGAAATGCACCTGGGTTCGTGGATGCGCGGCACCACAGAGCCGGACAAATTTTTAAGTTACTGCGAAATTGCGGAGCGCCTCGTGCCTTATATAAAAGAAATGAATTTTACGCATGTAGAATTCATGCCCGTAATGGAATATCCATACGACCCGAGCTGGGGATATCAGATTACGGGATTTTTTGCAGCCACATCCCGTTTTGGTTCGCCACAGGACCTGATGGGTCTGATAGACGAACTTCACCGCAATGATATAGGTGTCATTCTTGATTGGGTTCCTTCCCATTTTCCCGGTGACGCGAACGGATTGCATTATTTTGACGGAAGCTATCTTTATGAACATGAAGATCCGCGCAAAGGGTTTCATCCCGAATGGAAGTCTCATATTTTCAATTACGGTCGCCCAGAGGTACGTTCTTTCTTAATTTCGAATGCGATGTTCTGGCTAGACCGTTATCATGCCGATGGTCTCCGTGTAGATGCCGTAACGTCGATGCTACATCTGGATTATGCCCGCAATGAAGGGGAATGGGAACCGAATATTGAAGGTGGAAATGTAAATCTGGAAGCCAAAAAATTCCTTCAGGATTTTAACACAGCGGTATACAAAGAATTTCCCGATGTGCTGACAATCGCTGAAGAAAGTTCAGATTTTCCGATGCTGACAAAGCCGGTGAGCGACGGCGGCGTAGGTTTCGGGATGAAATGGATGATGGGTTGGATGCACGACACGCTGAAATATTTTAAGCAAGAACCTCTTTTCCGGAAATATGAGCACAATAAGATCACATTTTCGTCGATGTACGTGTACAACGAAAATTACATGATGCCGCTTTCGCACGATGAGGTAGTGCATGGAAAATCAAGTCTGATCTACAAAATGCCGGGCGACGAATGGCAGAAATTCGCTAATCTTCGTGCGCTTTACACCTATATGTACACACATCCGGGTGCCAAGCTGCTTTTCATGGGCGGTGAATTCGGGCAGACCGGCGAGTGGAATTTTACACGCTCACTGGACTGGCATCTTCTGGAACATGCCGTGCACAAAGGTTTGCAGGATTATGTAAAAGAGCTCAACAGGCTTTACAGAGCTGAGACCTCGCTCTATGAAAATCAGTTTGAGCGACGTGGCTTTGAATGGGTGGAAGCCAACGATGACAACAATTCTGTCTTTGTTTACTTAAGAAAAGGTCAGGCAGAACATGACGTTACAATGACTGTCCTGAACCTGACGCCGCGTGTTTTTGATTATAAGATAGGCGTCGATGAAGGCACGAACTGGGAAGTAATTTTAAATTCCGATGACAAAAAATATGGCGGAAGTGGCGTTGCGGCGGAAATTTTAGATGAAGAAGACGATGAATGGATGTACAGACCAATTGCGATCATCCTGAGACTGCCGCCGCTTGCGGGAATTGTTCTGAAGCAGACGAAAACGGAAAAAGGAAAGGTTTCCAAAAAGTCCGGAACGTCAGCGCAAAAGAAAACCGCTGAAAAAGCTCCGGCCAGACCGAAAGCGCCTGCGGCAAAACCAAAAGCAGGGAAAAGAGCTTCAGGAAAAAGCTGACGCTTTTCCATTTGAGGAGGCTGAAATCATTGAGGTTTTAACGGACTTTCTTTATCAGCTTACAAAACAAAACCCTTCCGTTTGAGGGGGTTTTGCGTGATTGGAAATACCAGCCTGAACAAAGCAAGCCGGTGTAAACAATCCCCGATGTCGATTGTAAGTGCACCCTTTACCGCCGGACTGACAAAATAACCTGTCTATTCCTTTACGATCTTCCTGCTTATTGCTTTAGCCGATTTCGTGGTTGCAATGATGAAGTAAACACCTTTCGCGAGGTCTGCTACATTTACCGATTTTCCAGAAGCGGAGAATTCTTTTACAGTTTTCCCCGAAACATCCCTTATTTTTATACCGGAAACTTCCTCTGAAAAATGCAGGATGTCCTTCACGGGATTCGGCAATACCACTGTTGCTTTGGTCTTGCCGGGATTTACCGTACCTAAAGAAACCGTGCCTTCAATCGGAGTGGAAAAACCGAGTGTTACCGTATCCTCCAGGCTGTCATAAGTGCAGACTTCCATGTTATAAGAGATGTATAAGTTTACTTTTAAGGTATAATTATCATTATCCGGAATGTCGATATAAAAATCGTTTTCCAGATTGGATATTGCTCCAAAATCGGTCACAAAATAACAAGCAGATAAAGTAATTGTATTTTGATTTATATCTGTCGTATAAGAGAGGTATTCTCCCAGAGTTGGCAGATAAACTTTTAAATTCGCTTTGATCTGGTCATTACCGTTTTGCGTTACGCTCAGTCCTTCTATGTGCTGAGACGAAAGAGCGTTTGAGATCAGAAGAAGAACAGCTGTAATAAATGTTTTCATAACTCAAATTTTAAAAATTAAACTTTATTGCTTGATCAATGTTTTGACATCTGTAATTTCACCGTTTACAGCTAAAGCAACGGTGTAATATCCGGCCGGATAGTTACTTATATTGATACTGGTCTGGTTGGAGCTTACATCCAGAATGTAGTTGTTGGAGGTTGTATTATTATAGCCAATAATTATTAAATAGGCAGACCCTGCACCGTTTAACGTATAATTCACCAATATGCTGTCTCTGGCAGGATTTGGTGCAATACTCTGTATGCTGCCCGGCTTTAATTTAACCTCGGCTTCTGCATAGTCTTTGAAGCCGTCCAAAGAGGAAATAACTTCTAACCTGTATTTTTCAGCGACAGCATGGGGTATCTGAAGGCTCTTACCCTGATGGATTAAATTTCCTTCGCTGTCATACCAGTTATATGTGGCAGTTTCCTGGATGTCTTCCGCATTCAATGTTATGGATTCATTTGCATTGACGGCTTGAGCTTCACCGGCATTGGCTTCAAAAAGAGCTCTCTGATTTTTATTGATGATAAATGTTTCACCGCCGATGACCTGGCCTGTTTCAGCATCTTTCTGAATGAGGTGATAACGGAATTCTGATTTTTGTGTTGACTTTCTCGTTAAAAAGTTGAAACCCAATCTCAAAGTGCCTGCTTCATTGGGATTAAAGGAAATATTGTCGAGAATTACATTATTCCCGCCCACGATTTTTTTATTTTCTTCCAGAGTCGGGGAGAGTAAGTGGGAACCTTTTCCTCCGCGCTCCCATGCATTGTAAAGGGCGCCGTCCATTTTTATGCTGACCTCCGCTTCTTCATAAATCGGACTGCCTGCTTCCAGATCATCTGATAAAAATTCGAGATAATAGGTTTTGGGAGTATTGAAAGGATTGGCAATCGCCATGATTCCTGTAGGAAGATCAGGCATCACTACGGTTATATTTTTCCATGCAATATTATTGTTGTTCCTTACATTTGAATTCAGATCCGCTGTTTCCGCCACCGACATCGGATCATTGCTGCTTTCTATCCTTGCCAGCAAAGAAAAGCGCCACTCGTCTCCTCCACTACCGTAATTTGCGGGATTGGGCACAACCCAGGGAAGCGTTAAGACGGTCTCCTCTCCCGGCTGTAAAACCGGAATATTCAACGTGCCTACAATGTTGCCCATTTCCGCGCCTGTGACAGGATGGTAAATCCCTCCGTTCCATGGGTCAGGATATGAAAGTCCTGTAGAAGATTTTGCCCAGTAAAGCTTCAGCTGGTCATTCCCCACAGATGCGGTGCAGCTTTTGTTGATGACCCGTACATTTACAAAATTCGGTATCCCGGCATTATTATATACAGGATTCTGATGCTGCGGTCCGCTGTCATTCGCGTTTCTGATCCAGATGTTATCACTCACCCAAATATAGGGAGTAGCCGTATTTGGTTCTGTTCCGAAATCATCTTCAGAGTCTTTGATGTACAGATCCAAGCCTGGCGACATCATTTGCTGAGCTAATTTTACCGCCTCATAAGCATCTGCCAGGCCGTAACCCATCTCATTGTTCCAGGTCCCGTTAGGCCTCCCGCCGGTATTTGCATAGGAGTAGCTTCCTGTTTTTTTCGCTGTCCTTTCGATAATATCATTAACCTGCTTTACGCTTAAACAGGGGTTAACGGATAATATCAGTGCACAGATACCGGCTACATGAGGAGCTGCAAAAGAGGTTCCCGAAGTGTTAGCTAATGCATTGTTAAATACAGTAGATAAAATATTGACACCGGGAGCAACAACATCCAATTCGCTACCATAACATGAAAAAGCACCACGCGATCCATTAATATCAACAGCTCCAACTGCTATTATAAGATCGTGAGAATTAGCTGGATATTTTACAGGGCTTCCCACCGTATGAAGAGGGTCGTAATTTCCACTATTGAAAATTACTATTGTGCCTAATCCGTTTCTTCCATTTGTTAATGCATCACAAATAGCATCTTCTAACAAATCGGAGTAGAAAATAGATCTCCAGGAATTATTAATGATATCCGCACCATTCTGCCAAGCCCAACTAATCCCCTTAGCTCTTTGCTCAACGCTTTTCAACGTATTAGCACCATCTGTACTGATTGAAAATAATTTAGATTTAGGTGCAACTCCGGCAATCTGATAATTATTGTCTTTTATGGCTCCAATAATACCTGCAACAAAAGTTCCGTGATATGTATATGCTTGACTTGGAGAAGTGCCAGTGACAGTATTAAAACTCAAAGGCAATATATTGTCTTTTAAATCCAGGTTGTTTAAATCTATCCCTGCGTCAAGGACAGCCACCTTTATCCTTTCCCCTTGTGAAATAGTCCATGCATTACATACATTGATATCAATATTTGGGAAAGTGTTGTTTCTTAAACCCCACAGATCTCCAAAATTTGTGTCGTTGGCACAATTTGTTAAGTCTGGGTTTGACGCAGCTGTGACCTGTTCATTTTCTTCAGTATCGCTGGTTAAAAAGTCAGGGTTGGAGGCGGCAAAATATCCGGTTTCAGCCAGGAGATTTGCGGTTTCCAATGAATTGCCTGAGGTATTTTTGTCACATTTTATCTTATACCACAGCGGCATAAACTGATTTGGTCCGATTATGGAAAAATTCCTGGTAGTTGCAAGGTTTTGCAAAATGCTTAAATCGCTGCTGTTCTTTAATTTTACGAATGCATAATCAGAAAGTCTCAAAATTTCTTCTTCCGCAGTGATGAAACGCGGCTGAACGGATAAGACATTGTCATTTGTTTTAAGTTCATTTATTATAGAAAAATATTCTGTATCGGTTGGGGTATTTATAAACTCAACGCTGCCCGTTTTTTCATCCGAATTTAAATCATTTAAAATGAACGGCTTTAGATTGGTGTCAGAAACACTCTCCGGCAGAAAAATATTATTTACATAAATATCAAATCCGGTTTTGTCCAGTGTTAAATTTTGCTGCTGATTCCTGTAGTAATAGTAATTCTGGCAAAATATCAAATTTGCCCAGCAGATGAGGATCAGGATAAGGTAATTTTTTTTCATGTGTTTTAGATGTTTTCATGGTGTTTTTTATTTTCGGGAAACCTATCAAATTTAAAATAAAATTCATGATACTGCAATAAAAAACGTAGAAATTTCAGATACCGTTAAAAAACAGGTGATACGGTTAAATTATGAGAAGATATTTTTCATTATAAAGCTGTTTTAAGGACATAACGATTCCCTGCTTGCTGTAATTTCAGGACCAATGGGGTTTAAAAGAAAAAATATTAACTTTAGCGTACTGAAAAGGTGGATCTCCCGAAAACTGAAATATTTAACCCCTGAACATCAGATATGAAAATCTTTAATCTTTCCATGGAATGTTATCCTGTTGCAAAGGTCGGAGGACTGGCCGATGTAGTGGGAGCGTTGCCAAAATATCTCAATAAGATTGGCGGTGTGGAAACGAGCGTGGTGATGCCCTACTATAACCGGGCTTTCGTGCATCAGCATGAGTTCGATTTGGTTTTCGACGGACAGATTCATCAGCACTATCACCGTTTTAATGTGCATGTGCTGAAAGAAAAAAGCGGTGTGTTGGGTTTTGATCTGTATCTCATTAAAATCCCCGGTTTACTGGATCGCGAAAAGCCTTACGGCTATTGGGATGAGAGCCAACAGTTTCTGGCTTTCCAACATGGCGTGCTGCACTGGCTGAGTATACAGCAGATCCGTCCGGATGTTCTGCACTGCCATGATTATCATACCGGATTGGTTCCCTTCATGATCGAAAACTGTCCTGAATTCCGTTTTTTAAAAGGCGTAAAAACCATCGGTACCATTCACAATGGCGAATACCAAGGCCAGATGAAATGGCAGATGGCCGATTATTTTCCGTGGTATCGCGCGGAAAATGCGGGGCTTCTCGACTGGGACGGCTTCATCAATCCGCTGGCTGCAATGATCAAATGCTGCCACGCCTTCAATGCAGTTTCTGAAGGTTATCTGCACGAGCTTTTTCAGAATTTCCGCGGTCTCGAAAGTCTGATGCAGCAGGAACATTCCAAGGCTTTCGGCATTATCAACGGCATTTATACTGAAGTTTGGGATCCTGCAACCGATGAGTTTTTAGATTTTAACTTTAATATTACAAATGCGCCTGCCGGAAAATGGGAGAATAAAAAATCGCTATGTCACGAACATGGCC
>JAEZYN010000085.1 GCA_023419095.1 Bacteroidota bacterium
TAATTATAGATTTCGTTGAACTGACCTTCGGCGGAAACAATTTTAAAAACTTTACGCATACTTTCAGCGATGATATGCGAACTTTCCGTAATTACTTTGGTATCAGAATTAACTTCTCGGATGGCAAAAAAAGCAATCGCACCACCAAGCGCAAGCCCAATAATGAGCATCAGCAGTGTCGTCAGTGAGTTTGTGGACGAGCTTTGAGCCATTTGGTAAAATAAAAATACCAGCAGAATGGCTAAAACTGCCGTAACGGAAATGACTGTGATCTTTAATCTGTTAATTTTCATGAGAATTGGACCGGCGATATATTGCCATACCCGTTCTGAAAGCAAAATGAGTGCAAAAGAGCTGGATAAACGATCTATTTTCCGCCTGAAAATTTTGGCGGGAGTATAAGTTCCTCAAATTTGCCCTTCACTTCGAGCTTTTTATAGTAATAGTTGCGCGCCATCGTCTTCAGCATCAAATCTTTATCGACCAGCGTCCAAAAATTTTGAGTATGCACCACGCCGGGTTTTCTTATCTCGTGAAAAACCGTCTGCCAGTTGTCGGGATTGTGATCAAACTCCACAATTCCGCAGTGTGGCGGAATTTCATCATGCTTCATCATTCCCATCGGCAGCAGAAAACTGAATTTGTTGCAAATGTAGTCGCCGCACGAAATTTTATCGTGTTTAAGGAATTTTTCGGCTGTCCTGGCGTTTTGGTATTTCTTTTTAAAGTCATTCTTAAAGTCGCTGCGCGAAAATTTAATCTCGAACTCATGGCTGAAACCTTCAGAATTTATAATCAGGATATCTGCTTCCCAATCTGAATGAAAATGATTCGTAAGCACCAAATCTTTCTCAAAATCGCAGAATTGAGAGATAAAATTATAGGTAAGTTCTTCTACTTTAAGCATTTAAATAAAAATATTAGGAAACCAGCAGGCTACAGCCCCGCACATCCGAATGATCAATCCGGCCCAGAATCTGGAACTTTTCGCCAAAACTTTTGCCTAAATCCTGCGTTGCAATAAAGCTGCACGAATGACGGTTTGCCAGATCAATAATATTCACCGCGCCGGTTCGTCCGGCTTCCATGTAAGAAAACGGATCTTCGGTATTGCGGATCAGGACGCGCATCCAGGGGGGACATTCATAAATATTTTCACCCATTGAGTATGCCTGAGAAAGCAGCTCAGTCATCGAATATTCTGAATAAATCTGCTCTGTTCCGAAGCCTTGCTGCACAATTTTAAGCAGTTCATCTTTCGTCATTTCCTCTTTGCGGCCTTTCATTCCGCCGGTTTCGATCACAGTGAGATTTGATGAAGAGTTCAGTTGCAGCTGATTGTCATTTAAAAAGTCAAGAAAATCCAGTAGCGCAAATGAAACTCCGAAAAGAAGCACCTTTTTGTGCTGCAAAGTTTGAAGCAAGCTAAAAAGTTCGCGGTGATTGTACAGGAAATAACCGTTTTCAGGTTTAGCCGATTGCTTCATCAGAAAATCGACCATATAAATTAAAGATGAATTTGGATTTTCGGAGTAGTTCGGCAAAAGCCCCAGAAATACATAATCTTCGGGAGCACCGATAAAGTAACGAAAACTGCGGTCGATGCTTTTCTGATACAGCAAAGAATCCGCGATGTGATGTTTTGAACGGACCGACTGTGTCGTCCCGGAACTTTGAAAATAGAGCTCAGTCGTTTTGTTCTGATCTAAAATTGTGTGGTTTTTGAACATCTCAATTGGCAGAAACGGAATATGCTTAATGTCGTCAATCTCAGCCGGATCTATTTTTAGCAAATCGACGAACCTGCGATAAACAGAAACATTTTGGTACTGGTAACGAAAAGTTTGCAGGCATTGCAGCCTGAATTCGGAATCTGATTTTATATTAAAAATATTCTGCATGTTTTTATTAATCTCGGCGATACGGAGATTCACAGATTGCACTGTGTTTGTGTGTTAAATATGTTTTTTCTATAATGCTGCGTCACCATTAAGAATTTGACGAGATCATAGGCAGATTCAAGCAGACCGGGACCAAGGTTCCTGTGAACTCTTAATCCCGCGTCAAAAACCATTTGAGAAATTTCATTTTAGTTCATCGTACTACCTCTGTATCCGCTGTGCAACCTCCGTGGCGCCGTGGTTAGAATTTTCAAAAGTTTTCAATTTAAATCCGGTCTCGTCAAATTCGCCGTACGTGTAGTAGCTGATCCAGTCGCCCAGATTAATATATTTTGCGTTTTTTTCCAGATCCAAAATCATGGGCAGGTGGCGGTGGCCATAGACGAAATAGTCAATTTTTTCAGTTTTGAGTTTTTCTCTTGAATAAAGAATCAGAAATTCTTTGTCTTCGCCTAAAAACGCTTTGTCTTCTTCGCCCGAGATGAGTTTGTTTTTTGTAGAGAAATACACCGCGATTTTCATCGCAATATCAGGATGAAGCCATTTGAAAGCCCACTGCGCCAGGGGATTTGTAAAAAGTTTCTTCATTCTTTTATAGCCCTTATCGCCAGGACCTAAACCGTCTCCATGCGCCAGCAAAAATCTTTTACCACTTATTTCGACATACTGTTTATCGAAAAAAACCGTGCATCCTATTTCTTCTTCAAAATAGCTTTTCATCCACAAATCATGGTTTCCCACGAACATAAAAAGCTCAATACCAGCATCTTTCAGTTCAGCCAATTTACCTAAAACACGCACATAACCTTTCGGAATCACGTGGTTCCACTCGTGCCAGAAATCGAAAAGGTCGCCCATCAAAAAAAGCACCTGCGCATCGGCTTTTACCGCATCCAGCCAGCGGATAAAGCGTTCCTCGCGGACCTTGCTTTCGCGCGCTGTTGGCGCACCAAAGTGCTGATCGGAGGCAAAATATATCTTCTTATCAGGTTGTAATTCTATATTCATATGTCATTCAGATCTCGGTCTGAAAATCGAATTTCAGGTTTTGTTATTATCTGAATCCCACCTGATCTTCAGCAAACCACTCACCGTAGCTGTTTTCAGTTTCGTGGAGTTTCAGATAAGCCAAACTCACGTCACCCGTAAGTCGTTTTTTAATTTTTTCCGCAATCTCGTACAGCATATTTTCACATGTTGGCTGAAAATCACAAAAGATCACTTTATGCCCTTTCGTTTCGAGGTCTGCACCCAAATCTCGGTGTGGCGAGGCACCATTAACCAAAACCGCATGATCCCAGACATCCACGATCTCTTCTTTTACAATCGATTTGATATCACCAAAATCTATCACCATACCGTTTTTCGGATCGTCCAGGTCATTAGCTGGCGTACCTTTTAGCGTGACAAAAAGTTTATAAGAATGTCCGTGCATATTCCGGCATTTGCCGTCATAATTGTAGAGCACATGCGCAGTTTCAAAAGTGAAAATCTTGGTGATTCGAATCATTCTGCAAAGATAAGATTTTGCAGCGAAGATATCTTGCTTCGGGTTTTCGCTAATTGTAACACTTTCTAAATAGATGTTTAAATTATTATTAAATTTTTAAAATAATCTTCACTAAAAAGCTGTAATTTTTCTTATCCAAAAACTGACACCATAATGTTGCTCACCGATCTCATTTTCCCAAACCGCTGCCTGGGTTGTAACAGAATTATTCGTTCAAATGAGATCGTTTGCGGAATTTGCTTTGACCAAATACATTTTACGCACTACAGCTTCGGGCAGAATAATCTCCTTAAAGAAAAATGCAGCCTGCTTTTTCCGGTGGAGAATGCTTATGCGCTGATGCAGTTTGAGGAGGAGAGCCTAAGCCGAGAAATCGTGCATCAACTAAAATACGGTCACCGCGAAAAAATAGGAAACGTGCTTGCACAGTGGGTTACGGAGCGTTTAGATTTTGGTGATGATAAACCCGATATTTTTGTAACTGTTCCCCTGCATCCGAA
Organism: Bacteroidota bacterium; assembly: GCA_023419095.1. GTDB lineage: Bacteria > Bacteroidota > Bacteroidia > Flavobacteriales > Weeksellaceae > Kaistella. The sequence continues at coordinate 3,912 of JAEZYN010000085.1, forward strand.
AAAACTCCGCAAACGCGGCTACAATCAGTTGCATCTTTTTGCTAACACTTTAAGTAAAAGCTATAAAATTCCGTGCGATCATAAACTTCTAAAGCGGAACACAAACAGAAGCGCACAGGCGCTGAAAGACAGGGTTCACCGCGCAGATACTGAAGCTCTTTTCAGCTGTACGCGAAAGATCGAAAATCATCATATTCTGCTGATTGACGACGTTTTCACTACCGGAAATACAATGAGTACGGTCGCGTGGGAAATACTGAAATCCGGAAGTAACCGGATTTCTGTGCTTGTAATTGCGGAAGATTTTTAATCTTAAATAAATTTTTAACACTGCAGTTTTTCGCCGTAACTCAGGTCTCCGGCATCGCCCAGTCCGGGTGTAATGTAACCTTTTGAAGTGAGTTCAGCATCGATAACGCCCACCCAGATCATTGCATCAGGATATGCTTCCTGGATGGTTTCGACGCCCTGTTTTGAAGCAATGGCCGCCACAATGTGCAGCTGTGAAGGTTTACCGTGATTCAGCAGATCTTTTATCGCCTCGATAAGGCTGGCGCCGGTTGCAAGCATGGGATCAGCGACAATCAAAGGCCGGCCATCGATGTTCGGGCAGGTGAGATAATCCTGTTTTATCGAGAAATAGTCGTTGGCATCGTGCTTTCGGTAGGCCGCTACAAATCCGCAGTCGGCTCTGTCCAAATAATTCAGAAGTCCCTGGAAGAGAGGAACGCCCGCGCGCAGAATTGTCGTAATCACCGGCTGTACGGCAATTTCCTGTACCATGATTTTATCCAGTGGCGTTGTAATCTCAATCTCTTTCTGAGACAGGTGTTTACTGATTTCGAATGCTGCGATTTCGCCAATGCGTTCCATATTTCGCCTGAAACGCAAACGGTCATTTTGAATATCAGTATTACGAAGTTCGTTGATCCAGGTGTTTACGAGCGAAAATTGATCTGATAAAACGTGAGTCATAGTCGGTGGTTAGGGTGCAAAGTTCGTTAAAATATAAATCAATAAAAAGCCTTTCAAAATAAAATCTGAAAGGCTTGAAAAGGGCTATTTTTGTCTGAAATAAACTTCAATCGGGACACCCGTAAAGCCAAACTGCTTTCGGAGTTGATTTTCAGTAAATCTCTTGTAAGGTTCTTTCACGTACTGAGGCAGGTTGCAGAAGAATACGAACTGCGGGCTTGGTGTGGGGAGCTGAACGCAGTATTTTATCTTCACGTACTTCCCTTTCAGAGCTGGCGGCGGTGTCTGTTCGAAAATCGGCAACATCACTTCGTTCAGTTTGGAAGTTTTAATTTTTTTCGCGCGGTTTTCGTAAACTTCCATTGCCACTTCCACTGTTTTCAGAATTCTCTGTTTATTAAGAGCTGAAACAAATAAAATGGGGATATCTGTAAACTGACCGATCTTTTCTTTGATCTGGTTTTCAAAATCACGCGTCGTATTGGTGTGTTTGTTATCTACAAGATCCCATTTGTTCACTACTATTACGATACCTTTGCGGTTTTTCTGAGCCAGACCAAAAATATTCATATCCTGAGATTCCCAGCCTAAAGTAGCATCCACCATGATGATGACCACATCTGAATATTCGATTGAACGAATAGATCGCATCACAGAGTAGAATTCCAGATCTTCCTTCACTTTTGCTTTGCGCCGCATCCCGGCAGTATCTACGAGCACGAACTCATGGCCGAACTTATTATACAAAGTCTCGATGGAATCGCGCGTTGTTCCCGCAATATCGGTTACGATGTTTCTTTCTACATCCAGAAGTGCGTTTGTAAGAGTTGACTTACCCACATTCGGACGGCCTGCGATGGTAATTTTTGGGAGCCCTTCAAAAGGGTCTTTGTAATCGGTAGTTGGAAATTCGTTGACGATATCATCTAAAAGTTCGCCGGTTCCGGATCCGGTAGCAGACGATAAGGTGTAGTATTTTTCGATACCAAGCTGATAAAATTCGGTGGCCGCAAGTTCTTCAGTGGCCGAATCTACTTTGTTTACAGTAACGTAAACAGGTTTGTTCGATCTGCGCAGCATCTCGAAGATCTCCTGATCTGTATCTGTAAGACCTTCTTCCACATTCAGCATGAAAATAATGGAAGTGGCTTCGTCAATTGCCAGCTGAACCTGCTTTGAAATTTCTTCCTGAAAAATGTCTTCTGTATTTACCTCGTATCCTCCTGTATCGATCACAGTAAATTCGACACCGTTCCAGTCAGATTTTCCGTAATGACGGTCACGGGTGACGCCTGACGTAGAATCTACGATTGCTTCCCGACGCTCAAGAAAACGGTTAAAAAGAGTTGATTTTCCGACGTTTGGACGTCCAACGATTGCAACAATATTGCTCATTCAAATTTTGTTTAATAATGTAATTATTAATGGGTTACTCCAGCGATTGAAGCCCAAAAATTTTTGCAAAGGTAGCATTTTCTAATTTGTCAACGGGGACTTCTTCTTTTTAAGAAATCCGTAATTCTGAAAATGTATCAAAAATGTATCTTTTCGCGAGAAAAAATATTTGAACTCTTAGCCCCGATCGCAATGAAAATCCTTTTTGGCGGGACGCTGAGCGAAGGCGAAGCTTCCCGCCAAAAAGATTGCAATGAAGAGCGGGTAGGGTTTTGAAAAATGCCGTAAATCTCGTAGCTTCAGATCAAAAAAAACCATCTCAATCGTTGAAATGGCTTTAATTTTAATTTTTTGGAAAAACTAAACGCGTGTAATTTCCGCTCCTATGGCTCTGAGTCTGCCATCAATGTTTTCGTATCCACGGTCGATCTGTTCAATATTATGAATTACGGAATCGCCTTGCGCGGAAAGCGCTGCAATGAGCAACGCGTTGCCTGCCCTGATGTCTGGCGAAACCATGGTGGTACCACGCAGCGGCGACTCGTGATTGAGGCCCACAACTGTGGCACGGTGCGGATCGCAAAGGATAATCTGCGCGCCCATATCGATAAGTTTATCTACAAAAAACAGTCTGGATTCGAACATTTTCTGGTGCACGAGGACGGTTCCCTGCGCCTGCGTGGCTACGACAAGAATAATCGAAAGCAAATCGGGCGTAAAACCCGGCCAGGGCGCATCTGATACCGTAAGGATAGACCCGTCGATAAATTTTTGAATCCTGTAACTTTCCTGCGCCGGAATGTAAATATCATCGCCTCTCTGCTCCAGCATGATGCCGAGTTTGCGGAATGTATTCGGTATAACGCCGAGCTCGTTCCAGTTGACGTTTTTAATCGTAATTTCTGATTTGGTCATGGCCGCAAGACCGATCCACGAACCGATTTCCACCATATCAGGAAGCATGGTATGCTCCGTACCGCCCAGTTTTTCGACGCCGTCAATAATGAGAAGATTTGATCCGATGCCGGAGATCTGCGCACCCATCCTATTGAGCATTTTGCACAGTTGCTGCAAGTACGGCTCACAAGCTGCATTGTAAATGCTGGTGCGGCCTTTGGCTAAAACTGCCGCCATCACGATATTGGCAGTGCCGGTCACTGAGGCTTCTTCCAGCAGGATGAATTTACCTTGAAGTTCTTTTGCTTTCAGTGAATAGAGATACTGTGACTCGTCATAGATAAACTCCGCACCCAATTCTACAAAGCCCTGAAAATGGGTATCTAAACGCCGGCGACCAATTTTGTCACCACCGGGCGTTGGCATGTAGGCTTCTCCAAAACGTGCAAGCATTGGCCCGAGTAACATGATGGAACCGCGCAGTTTGGAACCGTCTTCTTTGAATCCGTCGGACTTTACGTAACCAAAATTTACCTCATCAGCTTTAAAAGTATAGTCGCCATGTCCGTTTTTGGTAATTTTCACACCAAAATCACCGAGAATTTCAATCAGTCTGTTCACGTCATGAATATCGGGAATGTTTTTTATTCTGATTTCTTCGTCAGTGAGAAGCACCGCACATAATATCTGCAGCGCTTCATTCTTTGCGCCCTGTGGCGTAATTTCTCCCTGCAGCCTTTTTCCACCTTTGATCTTGAATGTTCCGCTCATACCCTACTTCCTGTTTTTATTTTGAAAATTCCGTTTTTTATTTTGGTGGTTTTGCTGTTGATTTTGGTTCTTACAGTTCTGTTTATTATTGCGGTTCGTCGCGTAATATATTTTGTTTTTTTCAAGCGAATCAAGCGATGTAAGATCCAATCGGTCTTTCGACAAATCTTTCAAATGCCTGAAAATCACCTCATCCTGCACATGTTCCTTATTATAAACATTGTAGGATTTCTTCATATTATTGGCGATTACCTGTATCAGGGCATCTTTTTCATCGCCAGCTTCCAGCTCGATCGCTTTCTCTATAAGTTGCAGGATACTTTTTCCGTAAAATTTAAAATCGCCCTGAAGTTTCGGATATTCCATTCGTTTTGGCTTCACCTGCATTTCCTCGATCGTGGGAAACTGATAAGGCGAATCAACATCAAGGTCATAATTTGAAAGGATGAAGAGATGATCCCACAACTTATGTTTGTAATTTTCTTCATCACGAAGCTGCGGGTTTCGCTGCCCCATAAAATCCACAATTGCCATTGCCATTTCATTTCGTTCTTCCTTTGTCGAAAGTTCTTTGCAGCGCTCTACGAGCTGCTGAATGATTCGGCCGTATTCGGGCATGTGAAGTTGGGGTCGGGAGGTATTATATTCCATGGCTGCAAATATATGAATTAGTTTGTCAGAATAGTGCGCACCAAACTGCACGGACCCGCTTATTATAAATTGGAGTTCTCAGTTATTAGCAAAATTATATGAACAATGGTTTATTGCTGATCCACAAACCGCTTGCGCTCTTCGGGGCTGGGCAGGAAGCATTTCTTCGAAGCCAGATTCTGACGGTATTTGGCCACAATTGAGTAGAAATAATCAGTAATAAATGTAGGCAGAAAGCGCAGATAGCTCAGCAATTTATATTTGCCGCCCAATAAGCCCGCGATTGCAAAGGCCGCTTTGGATTTGGTGAGGTAAAATCCGCCGGGTTTCCAAAGATAAACGGTGCTGAGTTCCTGTGTTGGTAAATTTCTTTCGTTTAGAAAACGCTGTCCGAAATCGGACTGCAGTGCGGCGAATAAAAACAATTCTTTGGTGTCATTTTCGAGAATCCATTGTACCCAATGGTTGCAGAAGCCGCAATCGCCATCGTAAAACAGATAATATTTGTTCGAATCTGTCATTTTTAAAGTTTATTTTTCCGGCGGAAGATCATTATGAAACCTGGTTTCGTCTTCTACCAATTTAAAATATTTACTCATCTCCACTCGCTGTGCGTCGCTGAGCTGAGCTTCTCGATGGCCTAAAACGTACGAATTCAAAGGCATCTCACCGTTTTCTACCAATTCCCGTGCCTCAACCAGCTTATGAGCCTGCCGTTTGGGCTCATATGTCGCAAATGTGGAGAAATTCAGCTCCTTTCTACCTTCATTAATATGATCTTTCACAAACCAGCCAAAGGGCTGCACATTCGAATACCACGGATACCTGGTTTCGTTGCTGTGACAATCATAACAACGGGTACGGATGATTTTGGCTGTACTTTGCGGAGTATTTTTAATAGTCAGAAAATCCATGCCGGGCGTCGGTTTCGGATTTTCTTTATTTATAGGAAAAAACTGAATCAAAATAATGCCGAATAACAAAACAGCTGCGATAATTTTCATGTCTATTTTTGCTTTGTGTGAATTTACGAATATAAATCAGCATGATAGAAGCAGTTAACAAAAATATTTATAATGATAGATTTTATAAATTAGATTCGCTTTTATGATTGATAAAAACGTACTATCTTTGCACTACGAAATTTTAAAACAATATAATATGTCATTAGTAGGAAAGAAATTCCCAAACATCGCGATCGATGCAATGAGTGAAATGGGTGATTATTTGAAGATCAATGTATTTCAGGAAGCTGCTGAAAACCAGCAAAAAGTGCTTTTATTCTGGTATCCGAAAGACTTTACTTTCGTTTGCCCGACAGAATTGCATGCTTTTCAGGATGCATTGGGCGAGTTTGAAAAAAGAAACACTAAAGTAATCGGCGCGTCTTGCGATACCAACGAGGTACACTTCGCATGGCTGAACACACCAAAAGATAACGGCGGAATCGAAGGTATCACTTATCCAATCCTTGCTGACACGCACCGTCAGTTGGCAAACCAGCTTGGAATTGTAGATCAGGATTTTGAGTTCGATGAAGAAGGTAACGAATTTTTCACAGGTTCTAATGTGACTTACCGTGCGACTTATCTTATCGATGAGACCGGAAAAATCTTCCATGAATCTGTAAACGATATGCCGCTGGGCCGTAACGTGAAAGAATTCTTAAGAATGATCGATGCTTACACACACGTTCAGAAAAACGGTGAGGTTTGCCCGGCAAACTGGGAGGAAGGTAAAGAAGCTATGAAAGCTGACAGAAAATCGACCGCTGAGTATTTAGCGTCTCAGAACTAAAAAAAGTCACTTGCAGACTTTTAATGTTAAATTTTTAAAATAAAAAAAATGTACACAGAATTAACAGAAGATACATTGCAGCAGATCGTTGCAGACCATGAAAAAGTTGTGGTACAGTATGGCGCTACCTGGTGCGGTAACTGCCGGATCATGAAGCCTAAATTTAAAAAATTAGCTTCTGAAAATGACGATATTCCGTTCTATTATGTAGATGCTGAAAAGCTGCCCGAAAGCCGGAAATTAGCCAAAGTAGATAACCTGCCGACGTTTGCTGTCTTCAAAAACGGTGAACTTTTAAACCAGGTTCAAACCAATCAGGCTGAAAATCTCACTAACCTTTTTAATGAGCTGAAGTAATATGAAATTACCAATCATCAGACAGTTTTACCAGACGCAGTCTCCCGAAAATCTGGAGAAAACACTTGAAGTGCTTGAAGCTTTTTCGGAAATGCGTGGCGTAAATGAAGAGGAACTGAATGTTACCGGAGAGTTGATCACCAATATTTGCGGTGCGCTTGAAGTTCATCAGAATGTGAAGAACGGCGTCCCGGAACGTGAAGCACTGAACGGTTTTGCCCAGAAAGTTTTGGGTTCCATCGACAGATAAACACAATTATATATAATAAAAAAGCGGGAAAAATTTCCCGCTTTTTTCGCTATTTCTTACCATATTTTTTGCCGTTCTTGCCTTTCATCTTTACAGCATTTTTACGATGATCGTGCTTGCCTTTTTTATAAATATCTGCACGCGGTGCCGAACGTTTTTTCATTTGTCCCGGAGCGTAATCTTTAGCTGAGCCGCCGTATATCTTTTTAGCCTGTCCCGGCGGAAGTCTCCGTGCATTATTCTGAGGATAGTACACCGTGTTGTTGCGCCCCAGAATTCCCGGACGCCCGTAGACATCACCTGTTCTTACTACACGTCCGTTTTCATAAACATTACCGTTCCGGTCTCTGTAAACTTCTCCGGTGCGGTACGTTCCACCATCAGGTGTTCTGAAGACACCTCCGTTGCCTGCTGGATAGCGGTTGTTGCCATACGCGTCATTTGCCGTTCCGCAAGACGCCATTGTAAATACCAAACCGGCCAGTGCTGCTATTTTAAGTAACTTTTTCATTTCTTTCTAAATTAAAATTCAGCGACCATACTCCAATGATGATGCCACAAAATTTACAGTTATTTTATAAAACGGTTTTTAGCCGACAATCGTGCTTCTTCTTTCAAGCAAAATAACATCACGCCAGACGCCGTTCATCTGCCCGAACTTCTCGCGGCGACCCACTTCGCGAAAGCCAAGATTGAAATGAAGCGTAAGACTCGCCCGGTTCTCCGGAAAAATGCCTGACTGAAGTGTCCAGTAGCCGTTTTCTTCACTTTCGTTAATCAACCTATTCAACAACGCACGGCCGATACCCAAACCATGTGCTGCGGAACTTAAATAAATACTCACCTCGGCCACACCCGAAAAACACTCACGCTTACTCACCGGCTGAATTGCGGTCCAACCCATTACTTTGCGATCTACACTTTCCGCAATCAATCGGCAACACTTCAGGAATTTGCTGTCCCAGGATTCCCAGCTCGGCACATCACGGTCAAATGTGGCGTTTCCGCCAGCTATTCCTTCGCCGTAGATTGCCAGCACTGCAGGTCCGTCACCGTCATTCATCGCCCGAATATTGAAATTCATAGTGTTTAATTTTTAGGTTTAAATTTAAAAAAAACCATACATCTCGCATGGTTTCTTTTTAATAATAAATTCTATTGCAGTTCTTGTTTCAGAAAACGCGCGGTGAGCGATTTTTTTGAGCGCGCCACTTCTTCGGGGGTTCCTTTGGCAACGATCTCGCCGCCTTTGTTGCCACCCTCCAGACCTACGTCGATAATGTAATCTGCCAGTTTGATGACATCAAGATTGTGTTCGATGATGATGAAGGAATTACCAAGATCAACAAGCTTGTTGATGGCTTCCATCAGCACTTTTACGTCTTCGAAATGTAAGCCGGTCGTGGGCTCGTCTAAAATATACAGCGTGTTTCCGGTCTGTTTTTTAGAAAGTTCCGTAGCCAGTTTGATCCGCTGTGCCTCACCGCCCGAAAGCGTGGTAGATTGTTGGCCAAGCGTGATGTAACCCAAACCTACATCCTGCAAAGTTTTCACTTTTGCAAAAATTCTGGGTAAAGGTTTAAAAAATTCGGTCGCCTCATCAATTGTCATTTCCAGAACATCGGAAATAGATTTACCCTTGTAGCGAACTTCGAGGGTTTCACGGTTGAAACGTTTGCCGTGGCAGGTTTCGCAGTGAACATATACATCCGGCAGGAAATTCATTTCGATCACCTTCAGGCCGCCGCCCTGGCAAGTTTCGCAACGGCCGCCTTTTACGTTGAAACTGAAACGTCCGGCTTTGTAACCGCGAATTTTAGATTCAGGAAGTTCGGCAAAAAGATTACGTATATCTGTGAACATTCCGGTATAAGTTGCGGGATTGGAGCGCGGCGTCCGTCCGATCGGCGCCTGATCTACATCGACGATTTTATCAATATTTTCGATGCCTTCAAACTTTTTATACGGCAATGGCTCCTGTACCGCGCGGTAAAAATGACGGTTCAGTATCGGATAGAGTGTGCCGTTGATCAGCGACGACTTTCCGCTGCCCGATATGCCGGTGACTACGACCAGTTTTCCGAGTGGAATTTCAATATTTACATTTTTCAGATTATTTCCGCTTGCACCTTTCAGTACCAGTGATTTTCCGTTACCGGCACGTCTTTCGGCCGGCACGGGAATGCTTCGGCGACCCGTCATGTACTCCGCAGTCAGTGTGTGGGCTTTGAGCAGATCCTCAGGTTTGCCCTGCCACAGAATTTCACCGCCAAATTTCCCGGCGCGCGGGCCAATGTCGAGTACCTCATCAGCTTCCAGAATCATGTCCTTGTCATGCTCTACAACGAGAACGGAATTCCCTATATCACGTAGGTTTTTAAGGGAATTGATTAGCCTTTCGTTATCACGCTGGTGCAGACCAATCGAAGGTTCATCCAAGATATAAAGCACGTTCACAAGTTGCGAGCCGATTTGTGTTGCTAGACGGATACGCTGTGATTCACCGCCTGAAAGTGTACGCGAACTCCGGCTCAGGCTTAGATAATCTAATCCTACATCCAGCAGAAACTGCAGACGAGTCCTGATTTCTTTTAATATTTCATGAGCGATCACCTGGTTTTTTTCGCTGAATTTACCTTCAATGTTTGTGAGCCACTCCATCAGATCGAGAAGTGAGAGCGCACTGACTTCCGCGATGTTTTTACCGTCAATCTTAAAACTCAGACTCGATGGCTGCAGCCTCGCACCTTTACACACCGCACAGATTTCTTCAGTGGTGAAATGTCTTTCAAGCAAAACCGCGTCATAACTTTCCTTGTCTGCAATGAGTTCATTGATGATGCTCACCAAACCGTCAAAACTCACCCTTATTTTCTTCGTGATGCCTGCATATTTCAAGTCTTTGTTGAATTCGCGGTGGCAGCCGTTGTAAATATAATCGATGGCTTCCTCCGGAATATCTTTGAAAGGGGTCGCGAGCGTCAGACCGAAAATCTCAAGAATATTTTTGATTTGGCCGAGCACCCATTTGTTCGATTTTATGTCCTCCAACGGTAATAGCGCGCCCTGATTAACCGATAATTTAGGATTTTCAACAAAATATTTGGTGTTCACTTTCTGCACCGTGCCCAGACCTTTGCAATGTGGGCAACTGCCTTTGGGCGAGTTGAATGAAAACGTGTTCGGTTCCGGAAGCGCTAATGAGTGGCCTGATTCAGCATCCATCAGGTTCTTTGAAAAATATTCAATGTCGGTACTGCCAAGCTGCTGAATCCCGATTGTACCCTCGCCCATCTGCATCGCAGTGCGCAAAGATTTTTCCATGCGCGCCTCCGAGGCACTTTCGCCGATAATCCAGCGGTCAATCACGATATCAATGTCGTGGGTTTTGTAGCGGTCGAGCTTCAGGTCATATTCTATATCCTGCAGTTCGCCATCGATGCGTGCCTGGCTGTAGCCTTTTTTGGCCATCTGCACGAAGAGTTCGTGATAATGTCCCTTTCGCGAAGTAACCACGGGCGCAAGCAACAAAAGCTTTTGGCCGTCATAATTTTCTTTAATGGTTTCAAGGATCTGCTCTTCCGTATAGCTGACGAGTTTTTTGCCGCTGCTGATCGAGTAAGCATCGGAAACCCGTGCGAACAGAAGACGCAGATAATCATAAAGTTCAGTAACGGTACCGACTGTGGAGCGCGGATTTTTGTTCGTCGTTTTCTGCTCAATAGCGATCACCGGCGAAAGGCCATCGATCTTGTCAACGTCAGGTCTTTCGAGCCCGCCAAGAAACTGCCGTGCGTAGGCGGAAAAAGTTTCGATATATCGGCGCTGCCCTTCGGCAAAAATAGTATCAAACGCTAACGAGGATTTTCCACTGCCCGAAAGTCCGGTGATTACCACCAGCTCATTTCGTGGAATTTTCAGCGAAATGTTTTTCAGGTTGTGCTCGCGGGCGCCGTGAATTTCTATATATTCTTTTGAATCTTTCATTTTTTGGTGTCTTAAAATCTATATTTTAAGGGTTTGCAAAAATACGGAATTTTGTGCCATTCTACTTTACCCCGCAGTTTAAGAAAAAGATCACGCCACACATCCTTCGCTACCTGCACTTCCGCCAAAACACTGAACTTCAAAAATTAAAGTAGACAATGAAGAAGACGGGTGCTGTGTCATTTATCAATTGCTAAAATCTCCTTCGGGGATTCTTTATTTAAATAAAACTCAAAAGCAAACACGCACTATAAGTGCCTTCCCTATGCGGAAAACACTTTCAGCACTTCATCTGCAACAAAACTTACTCCGTAAAGAAAAATTCACCTACAAAACCCATTCGAAGTGATACTAAACTCATTCGAAGTGATACAAAACCCATTCGAAGTGATACACAACGCATTCGAAGTGAATCAACGGGCATTCGAATTGAAACACCGTGCTCACGTAACGGTTTTCTGCCGTGATGCGCTAAAAGAAGCGGTAAAGGCAGAGGTTGTCTTAACCTAAATCAACGTTTTTAAATTTTTAATACATTAATTTTGGGGATCACTCAAAAAAAAATCATGAAAGTAAATATCTGGAGCGACGTACGCTGCCCATTTTGCTACGTCGGTAAGAAAAAATTTGAAAAAGCACTTGAAAAATTTCCGTACGCCGAAAAAATTGAAGTCGTGTGGCAAAGTTTCCAGCTCGACCCTAATCTACAGTCACAGCCGGAACGCGATCCCTATGATTTCTTTTCCGAAATAAAACACATCTCCGTCGAACAGGTAAAAGCGATGCACGAACACGTCAAAAATGCGGGTAAAGAAGCCGGAATTGAATTTAATTTTGACAATTCTAAAGTTGCCAATTCTTTAAAAGCTCACCTTCTCATTCAACTGGCGAAGAAGAAAGGCCTCGCAAATGAGATGGAGGAAGCCTTATTCAAAGCTCAGTTTATCGATGCCGACAACATAGATGATGAATCCACACTTGTGAAAATCGCAGCTTCCGTCGGGATTTCAGAAATTGACACGAAAGAAGCACTTAGTTCTGACGAGTTGGCTCACGCGGTAGCGCAGGACGGTTTGATGGCGAGACAACTTGGAATCAACGCGGTGCCGTTTTTTGTCTTTAATGACAAATATGGCGTTTCCGGCGCACAGCAGCCTGAACATTTTCTCGAAGTCCTTACCAAATCCTACGAAGAATTTTCAGCGGGTGACAAAGGTCTGCAGATCATCAGTTCCGGCGAAAGCTGCGATGCTGACGGAAACTGCGGTTAGAATTCAGACAGCAACATTTCGTAAACAGATTCGGACTGGAAATTGCTGCGTAATTTTTAAAATTAAATGTAAAAAATGAGCCGGGGATTTGTAAAAGAAGACGATCAGGAAGAAATTCCGCTGGTGCCGCCGCGCGCGGATCTGCCCGCAGGCGCAGAAAATTTGGTAACGCCAGCGGGAATGGCTGCATTGCAGGAAGAGCGCGAAGATTTGTTGCAGCAGCAGGAAAATCTCGATTCCTCGCAGGAAAGGGAATACCGAATTGCATTCAACCACATCAACGCGAAACTGCAGTTGCTCAATGCTCGAATTGCATCGGCAAAAATAGTAGATTCCACACGCCTGCCGCAGGATGAAGTGCATTTCGGCGCAACGGTGCATTTTAAAAATTTAGGGAATGACCTGAAACAGACTTTTCAGCTGGTTGGCGTGGACGAAGCTAATATTGCAAAAGGCAAACTTGCTTTTACTACGCCTTTGGCAAAATCACTCATAAAGAAAAAAGTAGGCGACAAGGCAAAACTTCAACTGGGCGAAAAAACAAATCTCTTTGAAATTCTCTCTATTAAATATGAGTGAATGAAATAAAATAAGTGTTTTTTACCGTAGATCAATGCGGTGCGAGCTTTAGGACTGTAAATTTGCATTAATATTAACATCAAAAATAAAAAAATCATTATGAAAAAATTATTCTCATTATTCGCAGCAGTATTGTTTTCTGCGATGTCATTCGCACAGATCACGCTCGCAAGCGACCCTGCGCACTCCCGGATTCAGTTCTCGGTGATTCACCTTGGAATCAACGACATCACGGGGAATTTTGACAAATCAACCTTGACAATCAATGCTGATGAAAAAAACTTCGTTAATTCTACAGTTAACTTCACAGTAGATGTAAACTCGATCAATACGCACATCGAGGCGCGCGACAAGCATCTTAAAAGCGCTGATTTCTTCAACGCAGAACAGTTCCCGACGATGACTTTCACCAGCACATCACTGAAGAAAACCAAAAATAACTATTACACACTAAAAGGAAATCTCACGATGCACGGAGTTACAAAACCGGTAACACTGAATCTGGTATATCGCGGATCTACCGTGAATGCGATGAACAAAAAAACCACGCACGGATATCAGGTTCTTGGAACCATCAAGAGATCAGATTTCAACGTTGGCCCGAATTTCCCGGAAGCGATGATCAGCGACCTGGTAAGAATAAAAGGAGACTTTGAAATGGTAGCACAATAAAAATTATTGTTTTTGTATTGAAAGCGAAACGCGGTAATCTGCATTTCGCTTTTTTTATGGAATGGCGTGAAAGCGCTTTATTGATGTAGGTTCAAAGGTGTATTTCGCAGTGACCGTTTTAGGTGCTGCAACATCAAGTTCATACCAGGGTGAAAAGTTCGGGTTGTCCGGATTTTTTAAAATATGAACATCCTGCGCCGGCATGAAACTTTCCGCAAGCAGATAGAGCCTCTTTTTGCGGCTATTTTCGGCAATACCAACGACGATTACTGAATGTCCTGGGCTTCCTGGTTTTATAATAAAATCGCCGGGCTGGATGTCATAATTTTCCGTTACCGGTCGTGATTCGCGGTCCAGAGAAATGGTTCCGGCATAGCGGAAAATTATATTTAAATATTGCCGGAACGCGAGGTACGAATCATCCGTAATGCCGGTTTCTATAAAAGTGACCCGCTTCCGACTTTCCCGCGTACGCACGCCGCGGCTGTAATCTTTCCAGGCAAAATACTGCCCGCTTGTAAACTCAAAACCAATCTCATCAAACCGTTTATTTGCCCACAAATATTCCGCATAAAGACGCATCCAGGCATCGGCGCACTGTTGCAGATCTTTGTCGCCGACATCGAGTTTTAAAACAGCCATGTGAAAATCCTGATTTTCGACAGGAATGGCACGATAATCGCGAATAGGGAAACCCGACGGCAGCAAAGGAAAATGTATAAGATATTCGCTGAAACTACCCGCCGGCGGCCGAACCCACCTGTAAGCTTCAGGTGGAGTGAAGCGCGTAATTATTTTTGATTTTTTCGGATCAATGATAATGGCTTCCGTGGTTTCACGCACCTGCCCAAACGCATTGCTGAAACTAAAAAACGACAGAAAAACAACGAAATAAATTTTATTCAACAGCTGAGGTTTGCTCAAAATTACTTAATATTTTGAAAATAATACGCAGCTACGGCGGTACGGAAAAACATCATTATATTTGGTACGTTTAATAAAAATGAAAAGATTTCTCTGGGGATTCATGTTGTTGGTAAATTTTGCGGCCGTGCAGGCGCAACAGGACAGCATTTACATAAAAGCAACCTTACAGCCCGATACTCGAACGCTCTCCGTGGAACAGGAAATCGTACTTTATAATAAAACGGGCTCGCCTTTAAAAAAAATAAAGCTGCTCAACTGGGTCGCCGCCTATAAAAATGACCGCACACCACTCGCCTACCGTAAACTTGAAGACCGTAAAACCGATCTGCATTTCGCAAAGAAACCGGAACTTGGCGAAACGAAAGATCTCCGCATAAAAATCAATGACAATATGTTTCAGCAGTACGACGGGACGGACGAAAACCTTTACATTCCGCTTCTGAAGCCGCTTGAAACTAGTGAAAGCACGAAGATTTCATTGCAGTATAATCTGCAGCTGCCGCTTCAAAAATTTACCGGCTACGGAACCAATGAGATCGGACAGATGCTGCTGAAGTATTTTTTCATCGTTCCCGATGGTTTCGAGAGTGAAGCGCAGTATAACAGGTCTTACCTCGATATTGAAGAGAATCAAAATCCCGGTACGTACTGGACCGTAAATCTGGATCTTCCCGGCAATTACTTTTCAAAAAGTAATTTGACGGAAGTTCAGCCTAATTATTTTAAAGGTGAGCTCAATATTGATCCGGAATTTTTGATAAGTGAAAGCCGTTTTCCGTCGATTGAAACCTTCGTGGGAGACCAACGGATTTTGGTCGATTTCGGTTTTCAGCTTACCGAAGCCGAAAAAGCAAACCTTGAAATCCTGTTGCCCCGTCAACTTGAATTCATTAAAAACAAAACCGGATTTTTACCTTCCAAGATTTTCATTTCAGATAAATTCCGGCGTGATGAAAACTTCATCGGTCTGGATGATATCAAGTTCTGGAAACTTCACTACCGCCTTTTCAGTCCGCAGGAGCAGAATGATTTGAAATATTTCAGTGCAATCAGCAAAAATGTAGTGGAACAGTCTGCAGTCTTTGAAAAAAATGAAGATCACTGGATGATGAACGGTATTAAAACTTACCTCGAAATCCGCTACATCGACCGCTATTACAAAGAGCGTAAACTTCTCGGCGACTTGCCTGAGAATGTGAAGATTTTTGGCTTAAAGCCACTCAAGATTCTTCATGCCTCAAAACTGAAACTTTCCGAACGCTACGGTCTTGCTTACCAATATATGATGACGCAGAACCTCGATCAGCCCATCGATATCCCCTTCAGCGAACTGAGCAACTTCAATGCGATGACCATCAGCCATTTCGAAACCGGCAGCTTACTCGCTTTCGTGGCTGAGAAAATGGGCGAAGAGAATTTTGATCAGTTTCTGCGCAGCTATTTTGCAGAGAACCTAAATTCGAGACCGCTTAATCAGGATTTTCTGGATAAATTGTCTTTAAGTTCAGGCTATTCGGCAGATTTCATGGAGCCTTTTGTTCAGCACAAAAACCGCGTGAATTTTAATTTGAGACGGTACACAAAAAACGAAGATGAATTTTTAGTAAAAATCAAAAAAAACACGTCGCTTCCTGTACCGTTTAAAATAGAAACTGTAGCCGAAGACAATTCGGTGGAAACATTTTGGTTTGATACGGAAAACCTGGCAAAGACCGAAGTGTACCGCATTCCGCAATCGGACGCAAGTAAAATCGTGGTGAACAGCGATTATGTCTTTCCGGAAACAAATTTTCGCGACAATTACCGGTATACGAAAGGCTTTTTTGCCAACACAAAAAAAATAAAGTTCAAGTTTTTTAAAGATATTCCCAATCCGGAATACAACGAAATCTACGTGAATCCACGGATTTCCTTCAATGCTTATGATAAAGTGCTGGCCGGACTCAATTTTCAGAATACGTCTTTTTTTCAGCGGAAGTTTAATTATTCGGTAACGCCATATTTTAGCTCAGGAACCGGAAAGCTTACCGGTTCCGGTGGTGTCAGCTATACTTTCCAGCCGGCAGAAAGTTTCTTTCGGTCTCTTAGTTTTGGCATGTCAGCATCGCACTTTCATTACGATTACGATCTTACCTACCGAAAAATTTCAGCTGAAGCAGGTATGAATTTTTCGAAAAATCCGCGCAGCGACATTGGCCGCAGCCTTGGTTTTTCCTATAATTATTTTGAAAAAGACCTTAATCCGACAATGTTGGCGAAAAACGAATATGAAAAATACAATTTATGGAATATTGGCTATGGCTACTCGGACCGGCGTGTGATTCATGAAAAATATCTGGGCGCGAACGTACAGTGGATGGAAGATTTCCAGAAAATTTCTGCGGAAGCGTCTTACCGTTATGAATTTGCCGAGGATCAGAAAATCAGTTTCCGGTTTTTCGGCGGCTATTTTCTGACCAATAAAACAAAAAATAATCTTTTTGATTACGGAATTTCACGGGTCTCGAATTATGCATTTTCTTACGGACTTCTCGGTCAGAGCGCGACGTCGGGCGTACTTGCACAGCAGTTTATTTTAGCTGAAGGTGGTTTTAAATCTTATGTGGGAAACACGGCAAACCAATGGATCGGCGCGATAAATGTGGATTCGCATGTATGGCGGTGGTTCAATGTATACGCGGACGCGGGAGTCTATAAAAATAAGTATCAAAATCCTCAGTTTATCTGGGATTCCGGCATTAAAGTAAAAGTAATTCCGGATTTTCTGGAAGTTTATTTTCCAATGCAAAGCTCGCTGGGCTTCGAGCCTTCCTTTAAGGATTACGCGCAGAGAATCCGTTTCACACTGGTATTAAATTTCGGCGCAATTACCGATTATTTCAGAAGAGGCTGGTTTTAAATTTTAATGCTTTAAATCATTCCGTGAAAGGTTTCTTCTCACGAATGACTTTCCAGCACAGTGTTGCAAAGAAGCCACCAAGCAGAAAGCCCATGGCAGCGCCCATCAGCAGATCCATCGGAAAATGGACGCCAAGATAAATGCGGCTGTATGAAACCATAGCGGCCCAAAAAAACACGATGAATGGCAAATAACGGTGTTTATCCTTTAAAAGCATGCTCATCAGCGTGGCAATAAAGAATGTGTTGGACGCATGACTTGAGTAAAACCCGAACTTTCCGCCGCATTTTATTTCGCGTACCAGATTGTCTAAAGTCGGGTCATGACAAGGTCGCAAACGTGCGATTCCGCTTTTAAAAATTCCGGCCAGCTGATCGGAAACCGTCACACCCAGCGCGATAAAAATCAGAATAAAAATTACATTCCGCAGCCCAAATCTTTTGAAAAGGAGATAGAGAAAGATGACGTAGAGCGGTACCCAAATCCACGTTGCTGATACCATGATCCAGAACTGGTCGAACGTCTGGCTTCCGAGGTTGTTCAGGTAGAGAAAAATCTCGCGGTCTTGCTGAATGATCTCGTGCATATTATCGGCTTACAGGACCTTCGTGTTCCGGGTCATCAACAGGTTTTATCTGTGGCGGTGGGGCGGCCTGTGTGTACGCTTCGCGCTCCATATCAGCCATAGGATTGTAATCTTTGGCGGCTTGCTTCACCTTGTCTATTTCACGCTTTATTTCGGCTACAGGATTATCAGTTTCCTTTAAAATTTCGGTCTTTACATCCTCCATTGCGCCACGCATTTTGCGTACGCCCTGTCCCAGATCACGAGCGATTTGAGGCAATTTGTCGGGCCCGAACAGCACCACAATAGCTACCGCGATTAAAAGCATTTCGCCTATACTCAATTCCATCCCGTAAAATTACAAAAGTTTCTGAAAGCAGACGTTTTAAGCATTTTTAATAAATTCATTTTTAAACTCAGACGGTCTTTTTATTTTTAAATACAAAATAAACAATCACTGCACTGATCGCCATCAGCAAAAATCCGAGGAAAAATGGTGCGCCCGGAAAAATAAACGGTGCCTCATCATGCGTGAAATAATAAAAAATATTGGTCATGAGCGGAGGACCTACAATAGCCGTAAGACTTACCAAACTCGCGAGCGCACCCTGAAGTTCGCCCTGCTCGTTGCGTGGTACTTCCGCAGAAATCACCGACTGTAAGGCCGGACCGGCGATACCGCCGAGACCGTACGGAATAAGAAACGCAAACATCATCCAGCTTTCGCTTGCAAACGCGAACAGGATCATTCCCAACGCGTAAAGCGTCAATCCGTAAAAAATACTTTTTTCGTTGCCGATCTTAGGCTGAATGAAACGTATCAGGTAACCCTGAACCAATGCTGCCATAAAACCGGACACACCCAGTGAAATTCCGACTAAAGTTTCTGTCCAGTTGAACTTGTACATTGTGTAAAAAGTCCAGTTGGTCTGTACCGCATGTCCTGCAATGTAAACGAAAACCAGCGCGGCAATAAGTCCAAGAATCTGCGGATAGCGCCTAAGCTGGAGCAGTGAACCGACAGGATTTGCGCGTTTCCAATTAAACGGGCGCCGATTTTCTTTTTCGAGACTTTCGGGAAGTACAAACCAACCGTAAAGAAAGTTAATCAGACACAAAACCGAAGCTGCGTAGAATGGAACTCGGGAACCATACTGACCCAAAACACCACCGATTACCGGCCCAATTATAAAGCCAAGTCCAAATGCGGCGCCAATCATACCGAAATTTTTCGCGCGGTCTTCATCAGTTGAAACGTCAGCGATATAGGCACTCGCGGTGGTAATACTGGCACCGGTGACCCCGGAGAAAATACGTCCGACAAAAAGCCAGAAAATTGTAGGTGCCAAAGCCTGAATTAAAAAATTAAAGGAAAAACCAAGCAGGGAAAACAGGATGATTGGTCTTCGGCCATATTTATCACTCAAACCGCCAAGAACGGAAGCAAAGATGAACTGCATTCCGGCATAGGCAAAACTCAGCCAGCCGCCATATTGCGAAGCTACGCTGAGATCCGGATTGTGAATAAGTTCCTGAATGAGTTTCGGAACTACCGGAATCACGATGCCCCAACCGGTAATATCGATCAGCAGCGTAATAAATATGAAGCCTACCGCGGCAGATTTTTGCTTTTTCTCCATTTGAGGTGCAAAGATAGTTTTTGTAAAAACATTTTTAAATAAAATCAAAAAAAGTCCTTCTTTCGAAGGACTTCAGTATTATATCAAAACCGACTAAACTTCTGTAGCAGGTTCAGGTTTATCTTTCACAAGGCTCTTTTTAGTTCCTTCAACTCCTTTTTTCTTAAGTAGGTCGTAGGAAACCGCCGAAGCGATAAACCATGTAGAATAGGTACCGAAACCAACACCAATAAGTAATGCGAACATAAAGCCACGTAGGTTTTCACCACCGAAAATAAAGATCGCAAGTATCACCAGGAAGGTCATGAATGCGGTGTTAAATGTTCTACCCAAAGTACTTGAGATGGAATCATTAAACAAACCTTCAAGCGTGAGGGCTTTTTTCTCATTCAGATACTCACGGATTCTGTCAAAGATGATTACCGTGTCATTAATTGAATATCCCAATACTGTAAGAATCGCCGCAATGAAATCCTGATTGATCTCCATATTGAACGGCATCACATTTTTAAGGAGTGAATATACACCCAAGATCACGATCGCGTCATGCACAAGCGATGCAATAGCGCCTGTAGAGAACTGCCATCTTTTGAAACGGATCAGGATATAAAGGAAGATACCTGCAAGTGCCACAATCATCGCAATGAAACCACCTGATTTGATATCGTCTGCAACCGTAGGTCCTACCTTCACAGAACTTACCACACCATAATTATTGGCGCCGGAATCTTTAAAGTTGCTTAATTGCGCATCGGCCGGAAGATAAGGCTTCAGACCTGCAAATAGTTTGCTTTCAACGTCCTGGTCAGCTTCAAGGCTTTCTTCATCTACACGGTAATCTGTAGTGATTTTCAGCTGGTTGCTGCTTCCGAAAGTTTTCACATCCACAGCGTTTTGTTGACCTTCTTTGTTTATGAACTGCTTTTCTAAACTGTTCGCCGCCTCGTCAGCAACCACAGGATTTGCGAAGCGCACCACGTAGCTGCGGCCACCTTTAAAGTCAACGCCATATTTAAATCCGGAAGTAACAATAGAAACCAGACAGATCACCGTGATAATTCCGGAGATGATGTAAGCGTATTTTCTTTTGCCGATGAAATCGATCCAAGTATTGCGGAAGATGTTTTTACTTAATTTAGTCCAAACCGAAAGACCTTTGCCCTTTTCAAGTCGGCTGAAAATAAGAACTCTGGTTAAAAGTACACACGTAAACATCGAAAGGATGATACCGATACCTAAAGTTACCGCAAAGCCCTGAATTGGTCCGGTTCCGAAGATATAAAGTACTACCGCTGTAAGCAGTGAGGTAATGTTACCATCGATAATTGCCGACAATGAGAAGTTGAAACCTTCATTATACGCCTCACGGATATTTTTTCCTGCGAAGAGCTCTTCTTTTGTACGTTCATAGACGATAACGTTGGCGTCAATCGACATCGCCATCGAGAGAACAATACCTGCGATACCCGGAAGGGTAAGTGTAGCGTCAACGGAATCCATGATCCCCATGAGGTAAAATAGGTTGAACGTAATCGCGATAATGGCATAGATACCTGCTCCACCGTAATAGAACAGCATGTAAAGGATGATGATCACGAATGCAATGATGAACGAATACATACCTGCACTTACAGATTCGGCACCGAGTGAAGGCCCTACAACTTCAGCCTGAACGATTTTCGCGCCCGCAGGAAGTTTACCCGCACCGAGAACATTCACAAGATCCTGTGCTTCCTCCTGCGAGAAACTACCCGAAATCTGTGTACGTCCGTTTGGAATTTCGTTTACAACGTTGGGTGCTGTATAAACCACATTGTCCAGCGTTACGGCTACAGGTTTGTTAACGTTTTTACCGGTAAGGGTTTTCCAGTCTTTAGAACCTTTGGAATCCATCTGCATATCAACCACGATTCTTCCAAGCTCATCATAATTGATACGTGCGCTTTCCACAGCTCCGTCTACCGGTGCTTTCTGGTTGATATTTCCGCGAACTGCATAAAGCACGAGATTGTTCGGATCGTTCACCTCAGGCTTGTAGCCCCACATGAACTGTGTATATTTAATGTTTTGCGGTCTCAGATCTTTTGCGATCTTGCTGTTCAGAATCCTGTTTACCGCTGCCGTATCCGAAAGTTTAACATTCGCTACGCCATTGCTTTTTAATGTGTTAAGCTGTAATAAGTTTGTGAAATTGGTATTCTTAGCAATACCCATTGAGTCACCTTTTGCAGAAACGATGGTGCTTAGCTGATCGAAATAAGGATAGATCTCCTGAAGCTGCTGAACTTCCCAGAACTGAAGCTTAGCGGAAGTCTGAAGCATTTTCTTCACACGGTCAATATCTTTCACGCCCGGCATCTCTACAGAAATTCTCCCGGTTCTCGGTACACGCTGCACGTTGGGCTGTGTAACGCCCATTTTGTCGATACGTGTGCGTATCACTTCATATGCCGTACCGGTCGAAAGTTCGATTCTGTTTTCTATAATTCTTTTTACCTGATCGTCCGGCGTGTTAAATTTAATTTCCGACAGATTGGTGTTACCAAAAACTTCGGGATCCGCCAGTTTCAGATTTGCGTTCTTTTCTTTGTTTACAGCGTCAAACTGCGTGAAGAAATCTTTGATATAAGAATTTGTCGAGTTCTTCTGCAGCTGATCCGTTCTGTCCAGCGCTTCGATGAGTACCGGATTGGTAGAATAGTTCGTCAGGTTATTTACAAGGTCTCTTTGGTTGATTTCGAGAAGTACGTTGATCCCGCCTTTCAGGTCAAGACCGAGTTTCATCTCTTTTTCTTTGGCTTTGGAATAATAAAGTTTGGTAAAACCAAGATTCAGGGTGTCCTTTGAGAGTCTCGTGATTTCTTTCTGATACTTTTCGGTGTTATTTCCGGCAAGCTCGGTGGCCTGTTTTTCGATTTTACTTGCATACCAGGTGGGTAGTAATTCATTAAGACAGATAAGTCCCAGAATGACCGCAACCAGCGTAATCAGTCCTTTTCCTTGCATTTTGAGTAGTTTACAGCATTAAAATTATAGTCGGCAAATATAATGATTTTAAGCACAATTAAGAATCTTTAACAATTTTTTTTAATGGTTTCAACGGTAGCTAAAATTTTATTTAAGAATACGATAACACGGCAGACTCTGCGGCGGTTTACAAATCTTAAAATCAACTTTTTTTTAAAAATACATTAACTTCACAATACCAAAACACTCCTTGTTATGAAAAATTTACTTTTTGCGCTCGCAGCGATGTGCGCTATCCAGTATCAAGCCCAGAACATGGTGCTAACGAGTTTCGCAAGCGGCTTCACCTCACCCGTTGAGATAGTGAACGCCAAAGACAGCCGGCTGTTTGTAGTGCAGCAAAACGGACTTATCAAAATCCTGAAGCCGGACGGAACGGTGAATGCTGCAAATTTCCTCAACATCAGTTCTAAGATCCTGTTCAGTGGCGAACGCGGACTTCTCGGGCTGGCATTTCATCCCGATTACGCTACCAATGGCTTTTTTTATGTGTTTTATAATAACACCGCGGGAAATATCACGGTATCACGTTACACGGTAAGTACAAATCCTGATGTCGCTGATGCCGGATCAGAAAAACTCATGCTGAGCATTCCAAAACCATTCGATAATCACAATGGCGGCAGCATTCATTTCGCACCGGACGGCAATCTTTGGATTTCCACCGGCGATGGCGGCAGCGGCGGTGACCCGAACAACAATGCCCAAAACAAAAATTCCCTACTCGGCAAAATGTTGAGGATTGACGTCAATTCCAGCGGGCCTTATAACATTCCGCCCGGAAACCCATTCGTGGGAACTGATGGAGCCGACGAAATCTGGTCATACGGAATGCGTAACGCCTGGAAATTCTCATTTGATCTGACCGCAAACAACGTGATGCTGGCAGACGTAGGTCAGGGTGTTTTTGAGGAGATCAACCGTATGCCGATCAGTCAGGCCGGAATCAATTACGGCTGGCGTTGCTACGAGGGTAATAATGCCTACAACACAACCGGCTGCGCGGCTGCTTCGACGATGACTTTTCCGGTTGCTGTTTATGACCATTCGGGCGGAAAATGCTCAATAACCGGCGGCTATGTTTATCGTGGAAGTATATATCCGGCGCTTTTCGGCAAATATATTTTCAGCGATTACTGTTCGCGCCAGATTGGCGTGATGAGTTCGGATGGCAGCATCACCTGGATCGCGGCATTTGCGGGAAATAATTTCGCCACCTTCGGCGAGGATTTTAATAAAGAGCTGTATGTCGCAGCTATAAACAACGGTACGATCTACAAGGTGAGCACAACCAGCCTGACTACAAATGAAAACAGTAAAAACGCATTTAAAATTGCGCCCAATCCGGCGTCCGACAGAATCGTGCTTCACGGTTTGAAAACTAAAGGTTACACCGTAGAAATCGTAAACCCGGAAGGCAGGTTGGCAATGAACACAAAAGCAAACGCGGATGACAGCGTAGATGTTTCTTCATTGAGTGCCGGTATTTATTTCATCACTATTAAGTATAATGGTGTTAAAGCTTTCTCGCAGAAACTGATTATTAAATAAAACCGAAATAACTGCGCTAAAAATTTATAAATCAAGACAATCCGAAAAAATGAGGAGCATCAAAGCGGCAATATTCTTTGCCGTTTTGATGCTCTGTTTTATGGAAACAGTTTTTCGATTAAATTGTCATCGAGAATATTCTGGTTTCGGGTTTGTTCCGCATCATTCTAAGGTCAAAAGTCATTGCGACATTTCGCGTAAATGCACGGCCGGCTTCGGTAATTTTAATTGAATTTTCCGTAAGTTCAACGAGTCCGTCATTTTCCATTTCCTTCAGTGCTTCCAGTGCTTCGGGAAGTTCCGGAAAGCTGGTCTGCCAGTCCCAGGAAGTTTCGAGGCGGCACATTATATTAAGAATATGCTGACGGATATTTAAATCTTCGGCATCAAGAATATGGCCTTTTACAACCGGAATAATGCCTTCTTCTACCAATTTCTGGTAACCTTCAACGGTTTTTTCGTTTTGCGCGAAAGCATACCATGAGTCAGAAATCGCGCTCATACCAAGACCGATCATAAGCTGCGTCTTGCTTGAAGAATAACCCATGAAGTTTCTGTGGATGTCACCGGAAATCATCGATTGGTAAAGATCATCGTGCGGAAGCGCGAAATGGTCCATCCCCACCTCGATGTAGCCCAATTCTTCCAGCAAACGCTTGCCATTTTCATACAGTTTACGTTTTTCTTCACCGCTCGGCAGGTCATTTTCGTCAAAACCTCTTTGGCCAACACCTTTTATCCACGGCACGTGCGCGTAAGAATAAAAAGCGAGCCGATCGGGTTTCAGTTCGAGTGTCTTACGGATGGTGAACTCCATTTTCTCCCAAGTGTGAAACGGCAGTCCGAAAACAAGATCGTGGGAAACACCTTTGTAGCCGATCTCGCGCGCCCAATTCGTTACTTTTTCTACATTTTCGAAAGGCTGGATTCTGTTGATCGCTTTCTGAACCTGCGGATCGTAATCCTGCACGCCGAAACTGCAAC
Source organism: Bacteroidota bacterium (assembly GCA_023419095.1). GTDB lineage: Bacteria > Bacteroidota > Bacteroidia > Flavobacteriales > Weeksellaceae > Kaistella. The sequence goes on from JAEZYN010000085.1 coordinate 29,107, forward strand.
GTCGGAAACCGAGATCATACAAAGTCTGCAGATGTTCACGTGTGGTATTATTCGGATGGCCTTCAAACGAAAATTCCGGCTCAGCAGCGATCTCGGCCTTTGCAAATATGCCTTCGAGTAAAATTTTGAGATTTTGAGGCGAAAAGAACGTGGGAGTTCCTCCGCCTAAGTGAAGTTCTTTAATTTTAGGCTTAACATTCGGATTATGTCCGTTGCTCTGAAGCAAATTGAGATAGAGATCCCATTCTTTCAGCACGCTTTCGAGGTACGGCGTCTCTACTGAATGTTGCTTGGTAATGCGTTTGTGGCAGGCACAAAATGTACACAGATGTTCGCAAAACGGAAGGTGGATATAGATTGAAATTCCCTCCGTATCATTGGTTTCGTTGAAGGATGTGATAACCGACTGCTGCCACTGCTCCGCTGAAAAAGCGGCCTCATCCCAAAAAGGAACAGTGGGATACGAAGTGTAACGCGGGCCGGGAATATTGTATTTGTCGATGAGCGATCTGTTCATGCTGCAAAATTACGGAATTTATCGGTGCCGGTATGCTGAGAAATATCAAGGTAAAATTCGTCTTCTGAAAAGAGAAAAATATCAAAATGATTTAGCGCAGCTTTATTTCTATCCCATTACGCAACGTTTTATGCACTTCTGCCACCTCGTCTACTTTCTTTATTAGGGACGAAATTTCTTCTTGTGTGAGATCCGGAGCTTCGACCAGCACTTCATACGTGATATTTTGCGCAGGCTCACCTTCTTCAGCAAACTCGCCGAAAACCCGCACATCCACACTGAAAATCTCAAAATTTCTCCGCTTCGCTTCGCGGTAAAGATCGTTACAGAAACAGACCGCAAGTGACAGTAAAAGAAGTTCGCCGCCATTAAGAGAAGAGCCGTAACCCTCAGTTTTTGACGGGATTTCAACCTTCTTTATATTTCCGTCAGTACTTACGTGGACGTCGTTGTTCCGGAAAGAATTTGATATGTGAGCTGAGATTTTCATACCTGATTATTTTGTAAGATAATTCACAGCATTTTGAAAATTTACTGCGAAATGACTTTTACCAAAGATTTCACATAAGCCAATTTGGCTAACAGTTCGTCGCGCGAATCGGCCAAAACATTGATGTGACCCATTTTTCGTCCTGGTTTTGTTTCCGTTTTGCCGTAAAGATGGACGTAGGTGCGAGGCACTTCGAGCACTTTATCAATACCTTGGTACAAGACTTTACCGGCATATCCAGCTTCACCGACCAAATTTAACATACCTGAAAAACCCTGCGCAGACGTGTCCGCAAGCGGAAGATTCCGAAGGACGCGGTACAGCTGTTCAAACTGTGAATTGGCATTTCCTTCCTGGCTCTGATGACCTGAATTGTGCAAACGTGGTGCGGTTTCATTTACCCAGACTTTTCCGCTTTTATCCAAAAACAGCTCAATCGCAAATAAGCCTGGCGATTTCGCAGCTTCGATGAATTTTTGTACAACATCCTCAATCTGACTTTGCGTGGAATCATCGGTATCTGCCGGACAAATGTTGAAATCGAGCAGATTGAGCTGCGGATCTGCCACCATTTCGGTCACCGGAAACTGCGCAGTTTCGCCATTTTCGTTAATGGCCACAATTACTGAAAGTTCTTTGTCGATGTCTACCAAAGTTTCAAGCACCGAAGCGACGTCCCACAAATTTTCGAGATCATCCTCCGTTCGTATTACCTGAACACCTTTGCCGTCATAGCCACCGGTATTGGCTTTCTGTACGAAAGGCAGCGGAAAATCAACGTCTGATTTTGATTGGATTACCTGGAATTCCGGGCTGGGAATGTTATTTTCAAAGTAAAACTGCTTCTGCAAAATCTTTTGCTGAATTGTTTCAATAATTTCCGGTGACGGAATTATTTTCACGCCCGAGTTCCGCAATTCATACAGTGCCGATACGTTCACATGTTCGATTTCAATGGACAGAACATCTTTTCCGGCTCCAAAATTCAGCACTGTATCATAATCGGCGAAGTCGCCCAGCGTTTGGTTTGAAATTTTCTCGCAGGGTGCGTCAGGCGCCGGATCTAATGTAAACCATTCGTCATCATATTTTAGCGCTTCCTGAATGAGCATTCTGCCGAGCTGTCCGCCACCAAGTATTCCGATTTTCATTATTAAAATTTAAATTTAGCTTTAAAGTGGAATTTAAATTTAACAAAAATACAAAAGCAATCGCTGCCCTTCGAAAAGCAGATGAATATTTAATTTATTTTTTAATAGTGACCAATTTTTAGTTTACTTTGTAATAATAAACTATGACTTTCACACTTCTTTCCCTATCAATTCTGCTTATAATACTGAGTTTGCTGCCGTTTGTAAAAAACCAGCACTGGGTTTTCCGCGTTGCCGAATTTATTAAAATTCAGCTCCTATTCCTGCAGTTGGCTGTTTTGGCACTGAGTATTTATTTTCTACCGAAAGACTTGTGGTTTTGGGTGATTAATGTAATTCAGTTTGGGTTGATTCTTTATCACCTTTACATACTCATCAGATATACAACCATTTACCGGAAAAACCGAGATGATTTACGGAAAGGTGATGAACAGATAATCCGCGTTATTTCGGCGAACGTTTACCAATATAATAAAGAATTTTCGAAATTTCATCAGCTCATCCGAAAGTATGCGCCGGATATTTTCATCACAATGGAAAGCAATGCCGACTGGGAAAAGGCCAATCAGATTCTTGAAAATGATTATCCCCATACGCAAAAAATGACGCTGGAAAACACTTACGGTATGCACCTTTACTCCAAACTGCCGTTTGAAAAAGCCAGGTTTCACTTTTTTGTTGCTGATGATGTACCGAGTGTAGAAGTTCATCTGAAAGTCCGCGAAGGCAATATCGTACTTTACGGTGTGCATCCGCCGCCGCCGAGTCCCACGGAAGAAAGGACGTCAAAAGAACGCGACGGCGACCTGCTGGCATTGGCCAAAAGAATCAGGAAACAAAATGAAAACACGCTGGTAATCGGTGATTTCAATACCGTTGCGTGGTCTGATACTTCAATTTTGTTCCGAAAGACAAGCGAACTGCTCGATGCGCGTGTGGGCCGCGGAATTCTGGCCACATTTCACTCCAGATACTGGTTTTTCCGTGTTCCGCTCGACTTGCTTTTTCACAGCCCAGAAATTCATATTGAAAAGCTGAAAACCTTGGAAGACATTGCCTCTGATCACTTCCCTATTCTTTGCGAATTTTATTTAAATACTAAAAACACGCAGCAGGCTGAAGACGTGAAAACGCTTGAAAACGGTGAAGAAAGGGAGGTGGAAGAATTGATTGAAGAAGGTAAAAATGAAACCTCAGACAACCGCGAGGATGCTGGCTAAAGCTTGCTTAGCTTAAAATATCCAACCTTCATCGGATTAGGTTGGAAATCTCCCGCGGCTTTTTCAAGCACAATCGAAAACTTCTCTCGAAACTCCTGCGGTAAAATATCTTCGACCCTGAAGATATCGTCAATGTCAACACCATATTTGTCATCGATGTGGCTCTCGGCACTTTTGAAACCCATGGTTTTGTAAAATTCGGTCTGTTTAACACGTTTTACAATTTCGGACATTGAGTTTCCCACCATCAGATGCTGCTCGTGCAGTTCAGCGAAAAGTCCCGGTTTGTAACCGCCCAAATTAATGAAAAACAAATGCTGTTCTACTGAAGCGTCTGTTTTCGGAACCACACTTACCGTAAAACCATCGACAGTATTAACTTCCTGCCAGCCGTCTATGTGGATCTCGCCTTTGGCTTCCGGCCAAAAACTTTTGATGTGTGGCACCAAATCGCGCAGCGACTCCGCTATACCAAAGAAAACATCGTGCTGTTCGATATTTCTGCCGGCAGGGGTGGCACCCAGGATTAAATAAAATAGTTTCATTAAAACGGTTGTTTAAGATGTAACGAAGTGCAGATTTTTAATAATCGCTTCAGATTTCAATTCAGTTTCGCGCCATTCTTTTTCCGGCTGACTGTCTGCAGTGATTCCGCCGCCGACATAGACCTCTAAACCGTTCCGATAAATTTCAGCACAGCGCAGATTGACAAAATAGTGCGTGATATTTTCAAAGTTTAATTTAATGTATCCGGCATAGAATTTCCGCGAATGATTCTCAAAACCGGCGATGGCACTCCTGCAGATCTCTTTCGGAATACCGCAAACCGCGGGCGTTGGATGTAAGTCAGTAATGATTTTTTCTACATCGTCACCACTGATTTCCGCACTGAAATCGGTGCGCAAATGTTTGATATTTCCCGAAACATGATCCGTCGTAGCTCCAATTTCTACGTGATCTGAATAATTTTTAACAATATTGAAAATATAATCGGCGACAGGCTTCTGTTCCTCAATTTCTTTCGATGTCCAGTTTTCTTGTGCTGGAAGCGTTCCGGCTAATGCCATGGTTTTAAATGCGGACGAATTCTGATCAAAACTTCCCAATATTTCGGAAAAAGCACCGATCCAACTTTGGCCGTCTTTAATGAAAAAATAAACCAATGCGTTTGGGTAGTTTTGGGCTAAATTCAAAAACGTTTGAGGAACATTCAGCCTTTTTTTTTCGAAAAAAATCTTTTTACGTCGTGAAATGACGAGCTTCGGGAGTCGTTTTTCCTTTACAAACGCAATCACTTTCGCAATTTTTTCGCAGTATTCGGTTTCTGTTTCGTCTTTTTCTTCAGGCAGCTCAGAAAGCGGACTTAAATCTATATTTAAATTTAAAAAATCTGCTGTGGATATTTTTTTAATCTTTCCTTTAAATATAAGTTCATCAAACCCTTCGAACG
>JAEZYN010000020.1 GCA_023419095.1 Bacteroidota bacterium
GCTTTAGGCTGTGTCCCTGCCGGCCATTCGGCTGTATACTCAATTACTCAAAAACTCAAAAAACTCATCTTCAATGAAGCTCCCATACGCAGAACCTTACCGTATAAAAATGGTGGAAGAAATCCGCCAATCCACTCCCGAAGAAAGAGAGCAATGGCTGAAAGACGCCAACTACAATTTATTCAACCTTAAATCCTCACAGGTTTACATCGACCTTCTCACCGATTCCGGAACCGGCGCAATGAGCGACCAGCAGTGGAGCGCGCTGATGACTGGTGATGAAAGTTATGCAGGATCGAAAAGTTTCGATGAGCTTCATACAACCGTTCAGCAGCTTACCGGTTATAAATTTTTGCTGCCTACCCATCAGGGACGCGCGGCTGAAAACATACTGTTTTCCGTCTTGGTAAAAGAAGGAGACATCGTTCCCGGAAATTCGCATTTCGATACCACCAAAGGGCATATCGAATTTAGAAAAGCCCACGCCATCGACTGTTCCATCGATGAAGCTTTCGATATTGAAAACCTGCACCCGTTCAAAGGAAACATCGATCTTCAAAAACTTGAAGAGGTTTACAAAACGTATCCGAAAGAGCAAATTCCGTTCTGTTTAATAACCATTACGTGTAATTCTTCGGGCGGGCAACCTGTTTCTCTGGAGAACGTCAAAGCTGTAAAAGAACTTTCAGACCGTTACGGCATCCCGATTTATTTCGATTCTGCACGTTTTGCAGAAAATGCTTACTTCATCAAGAAAAGAGAAGCCGGACAGGAAAGCCGAACCATCAAAGAAATCGCGAAAGAAGTTTTCTCTTACGGCGTTGGCATGACGATGAGTTCGAAAAAAGACGGCCTTGTAAACATTGGCGGATTTATCGCCCTGAATGACGAAAATGTATTCAACACCGCTTCTAATTTTACCATTATTTACGAAGGTTTCATCACCTATGGCGGAATGGCGGGCCGCGACATGGCCGCGCTTGCGGTAGGTTTGAACGAAGCTGCCGAATTTGAATATCTCGAAAGCCGCATTTCGCAGGTGGAATATCTTGGTAATAAACTGATTGAGTTCGGCATTCCGATCCAGAAACCGATTGGTGGACATGCCGTGTTTGTAGATTCACTGAAGTTTTTGCCCAACATTACTCGTGAAGAATATCCGGCGCAGACTTTGGCCAACGAGATTTACAAGGAAGCCGGTATCCGCACGGTTGAAATCGGTACTTTGCTTGCCGACCGCGATCCCAAGACGCGCGAAAACCGCTACCCGAAACTCGAACTCGTTCGTCTTGCGATTCCGCGCAGAACCTACACCAATAACCACATGGATTATATCGCCGTCGCCATCAAGAATGTGTTCGACCGCCGCGACGAAATAGAAAAAGGGTACAACATTACGTGGGAATCTGAAATTTTGAGACACTTTACGGTGAAGCTGGAGGAGGCTTAAAATAATGAAATCCGCTCGGCAATGCTGAGCGGATTTTTTATGATTTAAAGCACTTATTCGTTATTTGTTTCTTTTGGTAGATTAAGCTAACTATTTTATATTTGAGTGTAGGTTTGCACATCTTTAAAACAAGCTTACATTAAATGTTATGAAAAAAATTTTATTAATTTCCTCCTTACTTTTAGGAGGATTTTTGCTGGCGCAAACATCTTTTGCTAACAACTATTCTATCTCCGAATTGGAAATTATTCAAAAAACAGTTCCAAAGGATCAGAAACACGATTTTTACAAACAGTATCTGAGGGCTAAACTTTTTGGAGATATGAAATCCAAGTTTAGCTACAAAAATTACTCTGATGCTATTCTTAAGAAGTTCGGAGATTCCATTATTGCAGGGAACACGTCAGATGAAATGTTTACGAATGATGATAATGAAATTTTCACCCCAAGCGAAACTTATAGCGATTTTTTAGTAAGCCATAATAAGTTTATTTCCCAGACTCCAGAAAGTGTACATGCTGAAAACCTGGAATTGGTTTCAAAATTATATCGACATCTTAATAAAAAGGAACAAGAGAAAGAGCTTGCTGAGCTCGATGCTATCAGATTTAAACAAGTAAGTGAAGCAAGTTCCAAAACATCTGAGATTTTAAAAAAAGAATATGAATTAAAAATTTCGAATGAGAAAGAAGATTTTGAAAATAATCCATATACAAAGCGGCGTTTAGAAAAAATCATTGATAACATAGATTTAAATTTTGCGCAGCAACTTCAGCACTCTGATGAAAATTATATGCTCTTAGCACAAAATGCGGGATTAGTGACAGGGCAGCGTTTTCCCGAAGTTACCTCTGAACCTAATGAATCAACGATTTATGAAATTGTCCCGGGAGAAATTGTAACATATTTAATTGAAACAGGTTTTGCAGCAGGAACACAATACATTACATACAGAATAGATGGAGATAATCTGACGAGAATCTATCCGCTGGACCCACAAGATCATGCAGACTTTAATAAGAAGGTTTCAAAATACGTAAAGGGTGACTGGAGATTTGAAAATCGTGCCGGCTATGACATTACAAAAAATGAAAATGGCGAATATCATATAACTACTTCACTATACAAAGAAGAGGACGGTAATTGCTGTCCAAGTATGGCGCTGCAATACACAACTCGAGATTTCAAAAACTACATCCCACTTAAGATTTCAAAGAAAGAGAATAAATGGGCAATGATAAAGTGATATTTAAACCTACTTACAAACAATAATAACAAAATCCGTTCGGCATTGCTGAGCGGATTTTTTTAATTGTGTTTATAATGTTACCAAATTTTGGTAACTTGATTTGTTAAATTTAGATCAAACGAAAATGGGACGAAATACATCTGTTTCCTTAGGAGATTATTTTGAGGATTTTGTTGATGCAAAAGTGACTCAGGGAAGATATAAAAACGCAAGTGAAGTGATCCGTGCCGGATTAAGACTTTTAGAAGAGGAAGAAAACAAAATTCAAATCCTGAAAAACGCAATTCAGGAAGGAATAGACAGCGGAATTGCCGAAGATTTCAATCCGAAAAAACATCTTGATGCTTTGAAAACCAAATTGAAAAATAATGGCTAAATATTACTTCACCAATAAAGCAGTTGAGGACCTTTCTAAAATTTATGAATATACTTTTGAATTTTGTACAGAAAAACAGGCAGATGAATATTACAGAGAGTTAATTGACTTTTGCCAGCTCATTGCTGAAAATCCTAATATCGGAAAAAACTACACCGAAATAAATCCTGAGTTTTTTGGTTTCCTGGCGAATAAACATATTATATTCTACAAAATTCTGAATCCGACAGCAATTGAAGTTGAAAGAATTCTTGGCGCTGAAATGGATTTGAAAAATAGGTTAACGGAGTAATATAAAAATCCGTTCGGCTTTGCTGAGCGGATTTTTACCATTATTTTTCCGAATTTGTAAACCAATTTCTATTTTGGATTTAATACTATCTCCGCACAGATCTTTAACAACTACCGCTAAAAAATTTCAGTGAAATGAGTTCCAATTTATACATGTTCAATATGCAGAGAGTGCTTTTCATTGCAGCTGCTTTGCATGAAAAAGGCTATGGAAAACTGAAAATAATTCCATCTTTGTCGCCGTCAGGTCTTTCCTGGAGATGCAGCTTTATCTCGGAAACAGATAGAGAAGTAATTGTCTCAAAGTGGATCCAACACAAATTTGATATTTCTTTAAATAGAATTGAGCCCAGTATAAGTCAACTGGCTGAACTGTTTATCGGGGAGCATAAAGATTTTCTCAAACAATGTATCGGAAACAATAAAGAATATATTGAGTGGTTAAAAGGTATTCTTGAAATCTTGGATGAAGAAGAGCTACCCTACGCTTTTTCAGATTACTTTGGCCCAACAGTTTACTGGTTAACCTCGTTAGGGAAAAAACTTTATTTAAGCCATAGTGAAGCTGAAAGAATGGAAATTGATTCCAAGGAAGTTTTCGATTACTGCACAATGGAACAAATAATCAAATCATTTTATCAGAAAAAGGGTTATGGTACAAATTTTAAAAATGACCTGCTTTATCTGCAAACCTCTTTTGACAAAATAAAAAATATTTGGTTGAAAAATCTTGATGAGATAGACAAGGTAAATTATATTATGATCGCCGAAGCACCGCTCTGGGGCAACAAAAGGAATTACATTTATAATCCTGCAACAAATTTTTCACAATTTTTCTTTAAAAGCGACCTGGAAGATGCACTGCGCATCTCTATAGACGATAAACAGGACTTTATCAATATGTGTAATAAAATCGGTTTATTGATTATCGATATATCACCTTTTGCTTTAAATCAGACAGATACCTGCTTAAGCTATAGAACGCTTGGAAAAACTGGTTACAAAAAATTGATCGAATCTACGGTGCCATTTTATTTTGAGAAAAAAATTGAAATGATGAAGTCTAAATTATCTCCGAATCCAAAAGTGTTTTTTAGATACAAACGTGTTAAAGACAGTTTTGAAACCATCATTGGAAAAACACTTATAGAACACAATGTTATAAACGCTTTGGAAGAAATTGGAGATATATCGCAAGTTGGAGGTGGCATCAACAAGTCAAAACTTAAAGAAATTATCTCAAAACGTTACGACAGTTGAAGTTGTACGAGATATTCTTTTTCAGAAAAATAAAAAGTGTAGCATCATCTGGTAATTTATGATCCCCGTGAGCAAAGTCGAGAGACTTCGCGCCTCCATAATCCCAACCTTAATCGTTCATTTGCTCATTTTACCAAATCATTAGGTCTTTTACCCAAACCATTAGGTCTTCAATCCAAATTTTTAGCTCACCAACCAAAAACTTTAGGTTCGGAACCTAATCGTTTAGCTAGGGAACCAAAAATTTTCGCCCTTTGACCTAAACGGTTCTCAAAACAACCGAAACGGTTCTGTAAAATAAAAGAAAACAGCCCACGGAAACCACAGGCTATTTTTTGATCGTGAACACATTGCGAAGAGCGACCGCAAGAAGAGACGAAGCAACACCAAAATTCAGTTCGTTTATTCAAAGTATGGGATTGCTTCGCTTCACTTCGTTACGTTCGCAATGACGAACGCAATTAGAGGTTATACCTAAGCCTCCTGCAGATTCGCATGCGATTTCACCAACTCCTGCTGAACATTTGGCGGCACCAACTGATATTCCGAAAACTTCATCGTGAACTTGGCGCGGCCGCCGGTAATGGAACGTAAGGTGGAACCGTAATCGTGCATTTCGGCCAGCGGAACTTCCGCCATGATTTTCTGGTAGTGCCCTTCGGAATCCATACCCGAGATCATCGCGCGGCGCGTCTGCAGATCGCCCATTACATCGCCGGTATCTTCATCAGGACATAGGATTTCCACGGAATAAACCGGTTCCAGCAACTGCGGTTTGGCTTTATGGAAACCTTCGCGGAAAGCACCCGAAGCTGCCAGCTGGAATGAAATATCGTTTGAATCCACACTGTGCATTTTGCCGTCGTACACCGTAACGCGCACGTTCTGGCAATGCGAACCGGTGAGCGGACCTTCTTTCATCTGCTGCATAATGCCTTTCTTGATGGCACCGATGTAGCGGTTGTCTATTGCACCGCCCACTATGCACCAGTAAAAAGCGAGTTTGCCGCCCCACGGCAGATCTTCGATGTCTTTCTGGCGGACGTTCACGCCGGTAGGTTCGGGCATATCGTCGTAGAAATTCTCCACCCGCATGTGGATTTCGCCGAACTGGCCTGATCCGCCTGACTGTTTTTTGTGGCGGTAATCGGCTTCGGCGTGGCCGGTGATGGTCTCGCGGTAAGGGATTTTAGGATTATCGAAATTCATCTTCACTCCAAATTCTTTCTGGAGTCGCTGTTTCACGAGATCGAGATGCAGCTGTCCCTGGCCATGAAGAATGGTCTGCTTGAGTTCGGCAGACTGCTCCACTTTCAGCGTCGGGTCTTCTTCTTCGATTTTATGGAGTGCAGTGACGAGTTTTTCCATATCAGCGGTAGAATCTGCTGAAACCGCTTTGCGGATACGGCTTTCCGGGAATTCCATCGGACGGACTTTACGGTCGAGTCCTCTTGAATTTAAGGTATTGTTTGAATGGCCGAATTTAAGTTTAACCGTAACGCCAAGATCACCGGCTACCAGCTCATCCACAGGAATCCGGTCTTTACCTTCCGCCACGAAGATCTGGGAAATGCGTTCGGTTTCGCCGTTGTTGGCGTTCACCAATTCATCGCCTGGTTTTAGTTTCCCGCTTAATACTTTAAAGTAAGAAACCATCCCGACCTGCGGTTCAGAAAGCGTTTTATAAATGAACAGGGTGGTTTTATCATTCGGGTCGTAAGAAATCTCTTCGCCGTTTTCGAGTTTGCGGGCCGGTCTGTCGGCTGGTGACGGCGCAATGTCATCAATGAAACCCATCAGCCTGCCGCTGCCCATATCTTTCAGTCCGCTCGTTACAAACACCGGGAAGAACTGCTGTTTTGCCAATGCGATGGTAATTCCTTTTGCAAGTTCTTCTTCCGAAAGATTACCTTCCTCGAAATATTTTTCCATTAAACCTTCCTCGTTTTCGGCAGCGATTTCCACCAGGGCGTTATGCATTTCGCTGGCGCGCGCCATTTCGCTTTCAGGAATCGGTTTTTTCTCAGGTTTGCCGCCGTTGGCAGGGAATTCATACATCACCATTCTGAGAGCATCAATAATTGCATTGAAATTAGCGCCGGAGTTATAAGGATATTGCAGCGGCACCAGTTTGGAACCGAATCTTTCTTTCGCCTGCTCCAGTGTGCGCTCGAAATCTGCTTTGGGATGATCCATCTGGTTGATGACGAAAATGGCGGGCGTCTGGTATTTCTGAACATATTCCCAAACGAGTTCGGTTCCCACTTCCACGCCGTTGGCGGCATTCAGCACAATGATTGCGGTATCGGCCACCTTTAACGAAGAAACGACTTCGCCAACGAAATCGTCAAATCCGGGGGTATCGATAATGTTAATTTTGTTGTTTTTCCAGTTCACGAACATCTGATGGGAGAAGATGGTTTTGCCTTTTTCGTGTTCCAGGTCGGTATGGTCGCTCACCGTGTTCTGTCCTTCGACGGAGCCACGGCGTTTGATCGCCCCTCCTTCGTAAAGCATTGTTTCAATCAGCGTAGTTTTGCCACTGTCGGAATGTCCGAGCAGCACTACGTTGCGTAGATCTTTGGTATTAGCACTCATAATATATTTGTTTAAATTATTTAATGGAATGCTAAAAAGGAAATGACCGGCATTTGATTTTTAGGTAGTTAAAGTTACGAAAGATTTGAAAGGGGTCCGAAATTTTCTTAAACTGAATAGATGATATTTCACAGCAATGCTTAAGCCAGCAACAAGTACACTCGGACAAGAGCATCCTTACCGGGGCCATGCCTTTGATATGGCTTTGACATGACTTTGGTACGGTTCAACTACGGTTCAACCTTCTGTAACAATTTTCAGTAAAGGGTTTAGAGAGAATCAACAGGCGAAAAAATGCAATTTCAGGAAAATCAACTTCCGTTTCTTACACTGTCTCAAAATGCGTTATAAAAATACAAAAATAAAATATCTATTTGGGGTTAGCCACATGGTTCATAATAATTTCCGCATGAATCCGCGAATTTTCGATGAACCAAAGGTGCGTGTCTTTACCGCCGCAGACAACGCCGGCCAGGTACAGGCTCTCAACATTGGTTTCCATAGTTTCGGGGTTGTAGGCCGGGATGAGCTTGTCGCCTTTTAATTCGATACCGGAATTTTGAAGAAATTCGAAATCGGGTAGATAGCCCGTCATCGCCAAAACAAAATCGTTTTCGATCTCGTGGATATTGCCCAATTTATCTTTGAAAATGACCGTTGATTCTTTGATCTTAGTTACTTCTGAATTAAAATATGCATTGATGCTTCCTTCTGCGATGCGGTTTTCGATAT
>JAEZYN010000143.1 GCA_023419095.1 Bacteroidota bacterium
TGGTATTTAAAGAAGTCCTGCTGCATTGTATTTTTTGTGCAAATGTAAAGAAGATAGTCTTGCCACGGAAAAATTTTGATGCCCTATCATATTATATTGTTTCCTTTCGGACACTGCTCTAGTTCCCTGTTTATAAAGTACAAAGAAGATCCTTTACAAACAATTGAAGTATGTCTGAAAAGACCTGTACGTCTGTATCAAAAGACCAGGCGGTCTTGTACAAAACATACGGACGTTTCTAATAAAACATACGGACGTTTTCATTAAAACATACGGACGTTCTCAACAGAACATACGGACCTTCCGCACAAAACCCAATGGCACCCCATGCTAAGCTATTGACACCCAGCAAAATAGGGTGAAACCACCTTTTCCTATTGATACTTTTGATGTTAACTTTACGCTAATTAATCATAAAAAACACAAACGATGGCTATTACATTTACAGTAGTACAAAGAAAGAATCCGCAGAAGCCAACCGCCGCCCCCAAGTACTACGCTAACATTGTGGGAGAAGGCAAAACTACATTGGCTGACCTGGCAAAGCATGCCGCAGCAACGTCCACGGTGTCTAAAGCAGACATACTGGCTGTGCTGGAAAGCACGTTCACCCAGATCGCTGAAGACGTAGCGGATGGCAAAATAGTGTATGTAGGTGAATATTTCACCCTGCAGGCTGGTGGCTCCAGTGCGCCCGCAGACTCCCCTCAGGAAGTGACAGCTGCTTCGATCAGAAGTGTGCGCACCATCTTCCGCCCGGGAAAAATGATAAGAGACGCCCTGAAAGTGGCTGAATTTCACAAGAAAGGCTAACCCGTTCTTCAGCAGAATTTCATTAAAAAGCACCGGCCCGCGGTGCTTCTTTGCTGTATAAATGGCAGAATATGCTTACTTCCTCACCCGCTTCGGTTTCTTCGCTTCTTCCTTAGCCTTGGCCTCGTCGATGGCTTTCTGTGCTTCATTGTACAGTGTGTCCGCGGATTCGTATACGGTTTCCTCGTAGCCCGGAGAGTCGAGGAAGATGTCTTCCCAGCGTCTCAGGCGGTCTTTCGTGTTCCAGTTAAAGTCCGGGAAAAAACGCTTCTCCCGCGAGATTTTGCTCATGGGATAGATGTCGCTGTTCGCACCTACGTTGCAGCTGATGATCTGCACCGTATTATCTTCAAACTCGGCCTCGATGGTTCCGCAAGTTGAGAGGGCAACACCGATTCTTTCCACCTCTTTGGTTTTTTCATTCTGATCGTCTGCATAGGTGATCGCCTGTGCGTTGCCGATGACTTTAGCAAGATTCACCTTGTTATCCTTATAATAAACCGTCATCAGCTTGCCTTTTACCTGATTGAACTCGTCTTTTAAATTCAGCGAATCTGCCTTGCTGATGGCGAAAGCGTTGCCGACGACTTTCAGCGAATCTATAAATTCGTTTTCGGTATCGAAGTAGGCTTCTATCTTATCGCCGGTCACCTGTTTCTCGCCACTCCAGGCTATTGGCGCACCGAAAAGGTGCATGATGCCGTCGGTTTCATTGAAACTTAAAGAATCTGCCCGAACCTGTATGTTCGATTTGTACATGCGCGCCTTGCGAAACGCGCGGAGGAAACTTTTCTTTTTCAAAGGATCTTTGTCATCAACCTTCTGATAAGCCAAAAGCCGCTGCGCGGAGAAATACATGGAATCCTTCTCGAGAATCTTCACCGCATAAGGTCTTTCGGTCATCATCGCGGAGTCTTTCTTCTCATAGATCTCGCCGTAGCCGCCTTTCATGTAGCGGTTTTCGGCCGGATCGCGAAGTGTGACGTTGCCTTTAGCCGTACCAAATCCGGTAATCTGGTTGAAGTACATATCATCTCCTGTAAGTATCTTTCCGTTATAGTTAATACGTGAATTCTTCTTTAAATAGACTTCCTTGGAATTCATATTGTACGATCCGCGCTCCGTATAAACAAGATTGGAAGGATTCTTCTTGTTCGTGATGGTGGTGGGCCCGAAGAAATCTGCGGTATTGGTGTTCTGGTTTTGCTTGATGTTGCTGCCTTCTACGGTATAATCGGGGTTGTTGATCTTCACGTTTCCGGTAAAATCGATCATTCGCGTGGTCAAATCGTAGGTTGCCGAGCGCGTATACATCACGTTTGTGGCATCAGAGATGGTGCCGCCGGTATTGAAATAGGCGACATTCGCGAGACGGTCGTAATACAATGTTTCGGTCTTGATGGTCTGGCGTGGGTCTGTTAACACTACATTTTTCTTAGCGATGCCTTTTTGGGTATTACCGTCGTACTCCATTTCGCCAGCCGTAATCACCGATCCGTCTGCATTCTGCAATTTGACACTGCCAATGGCCTTCACGAAGTTTTCTTTCTCGTAGAATATCACTTCATCTGCAAACAGCACGGAACCCTGCTGCTCGAACTGAACATTGCCTTTGAAAAAGGGATTTCCGCTGTATCTCTCCGGAGTTTTCTGGAAGAAATCTGAATGGATGAGACGTACTTTTTCGCCCTGTGGCGATTGCTTATTCGAATTGAAAAAGGGATCTTTAACCAAAGGATCTGCAGGACGCATCGTAATCTGCCCAAAAAAATTGGCGGAAGCAAGGAGTAATAAAACTACAAGTCTGCTCATCCGTTGTTTTTGGTGCCGTAAAAGTATAGTGAATGAGAGTCTATATTTACCCCGAAAGCCTTTTCAATGGATTCTTTGATGCCTTGGATACGCGGATCGCAAAACTCAATGATTTCCTCAATCTCTTTGTCTGAACCTTCCTTGTAAATTACAAGATGATCATGCTGCTTATCGAAATAAGATTTCTCATACGATGATGATGTGAGGGTCTTCTCGCCAAACTGGTGCTTGCGGATGAGTCCGGCATCAAGGAAGATCTCAATAGTGTTGTAAATAGTGGCTTTGGATACGTGATACTTCTTCTGCATCATCAAAAGGTAAAGGTCATCTACATTGAAATGGTGGTCCATCATGTAAATTTCCTCGAGTATCGTATAGCGTTCCGGCGTATTGCGGAATCCTTTCTGTAGTAAATATTGTCTCAGAACCTCTTTTATCGTGACTAAATTCAGTTCTTTCTGTGTCGCTTCCATCAAATAAATTAAAGTACAAATTTATCGATTTTATTATTAATGGATTCGCCCTTGCGATAGACTGAAACGATTAAAACAAACGTCAGAACGCTTAAGAGTTATAATGTTTGAAGGCAACCTGCTGAATCCTGTCGGTTACTACCTGCTGATCAAGCAGCGGCGTTGACTCTACCACTACGTTGTGAGGCGAAACTCCCCACGCTTTGAAATCATCACTGCCGATATATTTCACAAAATTGTAGATGTTCAGCGTGATTTTTTCTTTCACCGTCAGCAAGGTATCATTGATATAAGTATTGTCAATGATAACATACCGCAGATCGGGCGGTATATTGTGCGCGCGCAGCGATGGATGACTGCTTCGCGATGGAATGCTTCCTTCCGCCATCATATCGGCAAGAACCTGATCGAAATAATCATTTATCCGGCGATCGACCTTGAAACCCAGGAGGAAATTGATCTTGTAAATGGTGCCGGGCATGATCTCATCCACTGTATATTTAAAAGTAAACGGATCCTCCTGGTTCACGATGTTCAGGATGAAATAATGGTCGGCGCGTTTCGGCTGTTTTCGTAAAATAGAATAAATGATCTTGGCTTCGATCTCGTCCTCTTTCTTTGCACGGCTGAGGAAAGCGAGATTTGTAGAATATTTCGGGATGGTTTCGTCGAGTTTTAAGTCTTTAATGACAGAAACATATTTTTCCAGTTTCACAAACTTGATGAATTTGGCTTTAATAAGCCGGCCGTTGTACCACGCGTACATACAAACGGCTATGAAGCCGCCCAGCACCATCGTGAGCCAACCACCATCGAAAAACTTGATGACATTCGCGTAGAAAAAACCGAGTTCAATGCAGAGATATACGGCCAGAAAACCAAATGCAAACACCTTTACAACCTGCGTTCGGCGCAGCCAGAAGAAAAGAAGCGTCGTGGTCATCAGCATCGTGATCGTAATGGTAAGCCCGTAAGCGGCTTCCATCGCTTCTGATTTTTTGAAATATATGACGACGATGAAGCACAGCACCATCAGACCCCAGTTAATCTTCGGAATATACATCTGACCTTTAACGCCGGAAGGATAATCGATCTGCTGATTTGGCCAAAACGAGATTGACATCGCTTCCGAAAACATCGTGAAAGAACCCGTAATGACAGACTGGCTCGCGATGATTGCTGCCGCGGTTGCCAATATTACACCGGGCAAAATAGCCCACGCAGGCATGATGCCGAAAATAGGGTTTATGCCCTGCGAAACCTGCTGGTAATTATCTAAAAGCCACGCTCCCTGCCCCAGATAATTCAGTATCAGCATTAATTTTACAAAAATCCAGCTTACACGTATGTTCTGCTTGCCACAATGTCCCAAATCTGAATAAAGTGCTTCCGCACCCGTGGTACAAAGGAAAACCGCGCCCATAATGATAATCGCACTCGGTGAATGCGTGATCAGGTTATAAGCGTAATATGGATTAAAAGATTTTAATATATCAACATGATCGAAGATGTGCACTGATCCCGAAATGCCCAGCACAAGGAACCATAAGACCATCACCGGCCCGAAAAACTTGCCGATCGATGCAGTACCGAACTGTTGCACAATGAAAACAATTGCTAAAATAATAATCGTAATACCCACGACAGGCGTGTGCGGACTGTAAATCTTAAGACCTTCAACCGCGGACATTACCGTAAGTGATGGCGTTATGACACTATCTGCCACGAGCGTAGCGGCCCCGATAATTGCTACGACATAGAGCCATTTCTTTTTAAGCCGCTTCACGAGAGAATAAAGGGAAAGAATTCCTCCTTCACCTTTGTTATCTGCGCGTAATGCGACGACAACATATTTAAAGGTAGTCTGAAGTGTTAATGTCCAGATTATACATGAAAGTGCACCTTCAATATATTCATCGAATGGCAGGGTGGCTCCCACGTCACGCGCATTTACGATTGCTTTCATCACGTAAAGTGGCGAGGTGCCGATGTCTCCAAAAACAATTCCGAGGGAAACTAAAACGCCAAGCGCCGTAAGCTTCTTCGTGTCAAAATGATTGCCTTCAACTCCTTTGGACATTTCTCAACAAGATTTTAATGCGCAAATGTAGAACAAAAAAAGATTTTCAAACACCTTTATGATTCAAAACGTAATGGGCATAAAAAAAACTCCCATTCGGGAGTTTTAATATTCTTTAAGCTTTGATGTACATCGCTTTTTTTATCTCTTCTTTTACCTTTTCAAGTTTCGGGAACCATTCTGCAAACAGCGCTGCTGAATATGGAGCCGGTGCATCCGGTGTCGTGATTCTCTTAATAGGCGCATCAAGATAATCAAAGGCTTTCTGCTGCACCATGTAGGCTATTTCAGATGAAAGCGAAGCCATTGGCCAGGCTTCTTCCAAAACAACCAAACGGTTTGTTTTCTTCACAGATTCGATGATTGTATCGTAATCTAACGGTCTTACAGTCCGTAAATCGATCACTTCCACTGAAATATCTTCTTTGGCCAAATCTTCCGCAGCCTGCATCGCAAGTTTCATGATTTTACCAAAAGAAACCAGCGTCACGTCTTTTCCTTCTTTTTTAATGTCGGCCTTTCCGATTGGGATGTAGTACTCTTCATCCGGAATTTCCATTTTGTCGCCATACATCTGCTCTGACTCCATAAAGATTACGGGATCATTATCCTGAATTGCACTTTTCAAAAGACCTTTAGCATCGTAAGGATTTGAAGGTACAACTACTTTTAAACCTGGTGTATTGGCAAACCAGTTTTCAAAAGCCTGTGAATGCGTTGCTCCCAGCTGTCCTGCAGAAGCCGTCGGCCCACGGAAAACAATTGGGCAATTCCACTGCCCGCCGCTCATCTGGCGGATCTTGGCAGCGTTGTTTATTATCTGGTCAATACCTACAAGTGCGAAGTTGAAGGTCATGTATTCCACGATTGGCCGGTTTCCGTTCATTGCGGATCCTACCGCAATACCGGTGAAGCCAAGTTCAGCGATTGGCGTGTCAATAATGCGTTTCGGACCAAACTCGTCCAGCATTCCTTTCGAAGCTTTGTAAGCACCATTATATTCGGCAACTTCTTCACCCATCAGATAAATGGATTCATCTTTGCGCATTTCCTCGCTCATTGCCTGTGCAATAACCTCCCGAAAAGTATATTCCTTCATGATTTTCTTAAAAAAATTAAAGTACAAAAGTAAAGATTTTTTCCCAAACCTGCGGCTGTGCGGCAACAGAAAAAGCAACCCTTTCGAGTTGCTTTTTTAATATTGTTTAGGAATGTCTTTATTTCACTTTGTGCCACGTCTGGCTGCGGCCGATGAGTGAGAAACCTACGTAGCCACGCACATTCAGCTTGTCGCCTTCGCGCTCGATATTGCACTTGTATGTTTTTCCCGTTTTTGGGTCAGTGATAGTTCCACCGGTGAAAGTTGCGCCGTCTTTTTCCATTCCACGGATTACTTCCATACCAAGAATAGGCTTGTTTTTACGGTCATCTTTACAATCTACGCAATTTGCATTAGCTGGTTTAATGAGCAGCTGCACCACTTTTCCGTAATATTTGCCATCAGATTTCTTGAAAATCTCGACAATAGATTTTGGCTGACCGGTAGCATCATCAATTGTTTTCCATTTACCTTCGATCTGGGCATAAGAAAATGTTGCAAAAAATAAGGCAACGAAAGCAAAAATTATTTTTTTCATTTTAAAAGTTTGTTAAATTTTTATTTTGATAAATGTAATTAAAAAAAGTTAAACACCAAATTATTAAGCGTTCCGCAACAATATTTTATATATGTTCGGAATAAGAAAAACCGGCTATTTTAGCTTGCGGTTAATTACCCTGTCCATATAATCCTGATACCAGGCTTTGGCTTTCAGCACGCCAAGTTGCGTTTCAGCGTTATTTACTTTGCCCATAAGATTCTTTTCCAGTCCCAAATCTTCTTTTGCATAAATCCCGGTGACGTCCTGCCCGTTAAACAGGTAAATATAATTACCTATTATAAACTGTTCAACTCCCGTGGATGTCACAATAAAATATTCTTCTTTCTTCGGTGAAACCAGACTTCTGCCCCAACTCCGGATCTTTTTATTGTAACCCATCAGATCTGCCAGCGTCGGGTAAATGTCCATTTGCTGTGCAGGTTCGGTGATCTCGCCCTGCAAACTGTATTTCGGATTTGGCGAATAAAACAATATAGGCACAGCCGCGCGGTTCATCGCTTTTTCATATTCCGGGTAGCCCACCTGATTGGTATGATCGGCCACGACTACGAAAATAGTGTTCTGGAACCACGGTTTTGTTTTAGCCGTTTCAAAAAAACGCTTTAATGCAAAGTCCGTATAGCCCACAGGCGCGTGAATTTCCAGTGTGCCTTTCGGAAATTTTCCTTCATACTTCGCCGGAACTTTAAACGGGTGATGCGACGAAACCGAAAACATCGTCGCCATAAAAGGCGTCTTTTTGGCTGAAACGGTATTGGCAAAAAACTGGAAAAATGGCTCATCCCAGATGCCCCAGATACCATCGAAATCCGCATCATTGTTATACTCGTTCTTTCCGTAATAGTTTTTAAATCCTAAAATATTCCCAAACCCTAAAAATCCCATCGAGCCGTTCGGCGCACCATGGAAAAACGAAGTATCGTAACCCATTTCATTACTTACCGAAACAATTGACTGGATTTTTTGATTCGCATACGGCGAACCGGTGAACGCATCTTTAAGCGCAGGGATGCCCGCGAGCACCGAACTCATTCCGTGAATCGACTGCCGTCCGTTCGCATACGCATTCGTAGCGATAAGGCTGTGTTGCGCGAGGCTGTCCAGAAAAGGCGTATACGAGACGAAATTTTCAATCTTATCATTCTTATTGAACGCGCCGGAATATTCTTTCGAGAAACTTTCAAGGATGAAAATCACCACATTGGGCTTCTCAGCAGGAGTTTCACGTGGGTAGAATTTGTAGGGCCTGATATGTTTTTCAATAAATGCGTCATCCACAAAATGAACTTCCTTAAAATTATTGGTCGTCAAAGTTCTGAAAAACGAAAAAACACTGTTTAGTACCACGTTAGCCTGCAGCGGACTTTTAACGTGTCTGTTTGCATCCACAAGATTGATCGGACGTGTGGAGTGTTTGAAATCACCGCGGATGCCGCCCACCACCAAGGTTGCAGCCAGACATAAATTAACAGCGGATGAAACAAAATATATCCATTTGACGTGCGGTTTCCGCGGAAAAATTTTAATTCTTTGATAGAGAAAAACCCATAGCGCCATCAACGCGACAAACCAAACGATCACAAACGGATGTTCGAGAACGGAAATTAAAAATACTTTGACCAGGTTACTTTCATTCTGCGCTACCGCCATCGCCGCCATTGTAAGCCGTGCCTGCGAGAATTTGTAATAAATAAAATCACCAAAATTCAGCGAATAAGCGATACCGTTTGTAATAAAATAGAGCCAGAACAGAAACTTCTGGTAACCTTTTGAAGTGTTGATCAGCAGCGGCAGCAAGCTCGCCAGGATGAAAAGTGCGTTCACATAAAGGAGGGCGGTAGTGTCGAACGCAGTTCCGTGATAGGAAATCCGAAGATATTCTGAGAGCGAATCAATTTTAATTAAATCTTTGTTGAAGAACCAGAAAAGCAGTCGCGCCAACTGATAAAACACGAATGCCAGAAATATCCTGTAAAATAAAACGCCGATTTCGCGCAGTCTGATTTCCTTCATTTACGGTAAATATTGGGCTTCAAATTTACATTAAATTCGCTTTGGAGACGACGACTTGATATTTAAACGCTATTTTTGCGCAGCTAACTATTTAGGGTTTTGTGTATGAATTTCATTAAAAACAATTTAGCCAACGCTTTCACGCTCGGCAACCTGTTGTCGGGAAGCATTGGCGTAATCAATTTAATAGCAGGGAATTACCAGATCACAGCACTTTGCATTATCATTTCGCTGATTCTTGATTTTTTTGATGGTTTTATAGCACGCGCGATGAAATCGAACTCAAATCTCGGCGCGCAGCTAGACTCATTGGCTGACATGGTGAGCTTCGGCGTTCTGCCCGGAATTACCATGTACAAAGCACTCGATCCTTTCGGCGCGCAGTTTTTGGGTGCAGAACTTCCATTTGAACTTAAATATTTAGGGCTTTTCATCACCCTTTTTTCATGTTTGAGGTTGGCCATTTTTAATCTCGATGACGAACAAACGTATTATTTTAAAGGACTCAACACACCTTCAAATACCATCCTGATTTTCGGACTTTTTTACGCGTTTATTGAAATGAATGCATTCAGTTTTTTGTTTGAAAACCAGTTGCTGTTGCTGATTCTCACTGCAATCTCGTCGTGGATTTTAATCGCGCCGATACGTATGATCGCGATGAAATTTAAGTCAAAGCACCTGAAAGATAATTATCCAAAAATCGCGCTGGCAATCGGTGCAGTTCTGATTTTAATTCTTTTTAAAACCGTCGGAATCCCAATGGTGATCGTGTACTACATTATTATTTCGCTCATTTTTCGGAAGCAGTTGGTATAATTAAACATCTATCTCGGGCTCAAAACAGATGCGAACTTTCTCAAATTTTAAATATGAATCTTAAACTTTATAAACCGCTGTGCACGTTCGATCTGGAAACCACTGGCACAAACGTGGCAAAGGACCGCATCGTGGAAATCAGCATCCTAAAGGTGAATCCGGATGGTTCCCGCGAAAGTAAAACCTGGCTAGTGAATCCCGAAATGTACATTCCACGCGAATCCACCGAAGTGCACGGCATTTCAGATGACGATGTGAAAGACTCGCCGAAATTCAGAGAAATCGCGCCAAAAGTGATGGAAATGATTGCGGGAAGTGATCTGGCGGGCTTCAATTCGAACCGTTTTGATGTGCCGCTTCTGGCCGAAGAATTGCTGCGTGTAGGAATTGATTTCGACCTGAATAAATTTAAACTGGTCGATGTCCAAACCATTTACCACAAGATGGAACCGCGAAATCTGACGGCCGCATACCAATTCTACTGTAAGAAAACGCTTACTGACGCCCATTCGGCGGAAGCGGATGTGCTGGCGACTTTCGAAGTTCTTGACGCACAGGTGGCGCATTATGATGATCTTCCGAACGAAATTTCCGCATTGAGCGAGTTCTCCACGCACCACAGATTTGCAGATCTCGCCGGAATGATCCGTTTTGATGAAGACGAAAAGGAAGTTTTTGCATTTGGCAAGTACAAAGGCCAGCGCGTGAAGGACGTTTTCCAAAAAGATTTGGGCTATTACGGATGGATTCAGAATGCTGATTTTCCGCTCTACACGAAGAAAGTTTTGACGGCGATTCAATTAAAATCACGCTTTTAAGTACGTCTGATTTATTTAAAAAAAACGCAAATCAAATCTTATGAAAATAATCTGCATCGGCCGCAACTACGCCGAACACGCACAAGAGCTCGGAAATGAAGTTCCGGAAAAGCCGGTCATCTTTATGAAACCCGACACTGCCATATTAAAGAAAGGCACAGATTTTTATCTTCCCGAATTTTCTGATGACATTCACTATGAACTTGAAGTGGTTCTGAAAATTTCAAAAGGTGGCAAATACATCGAGGAAAAAAATGCTGCCGAATACTATAATGAAATAGGTCTGGGAATCGATTTCACGGCGCGCGACCTGCAAACCACTTTAAAAGGGAAAGGTTTGCCCTGGGAGCTTGCGAAAGGTTTTGACGGGTCTGCAGTCGTCTCTAAATTTTTTAAAAAAGACAATTACGATATTCGTAATCTGCATTTTGCCTTAAATAAAAACAAAGAAAAAGTGCAGGACGGCGACACGGCGTTTATGATATTTTCACCGGAAAAAATCATTGCGTTTGTTTCGCAGTATTTTACGCTGAAAGCCGGCGACCTCATTTTTACCGGCACACCGGCGGGCGTGGGAAAAGTTGCTGAGAACGACATTCTGGAGGGCTTTCTGGAAGATAAAAAAGTGCTTCACGTAAGAATACAGTAGCCAAGAGCGCTGATTTGAGGTTTTTTATGTAACTTTAAAGTAGAAAAACCAAGCTATGATTAATATTGTATTACCTGTAGATTTCGGTGAATCTACTGACCGGCTGATCGATGGTGCCGTGAAATTCGCAAAGGAAACCAATGGTAAAATCTGCCTCATCCACGTGGCGCCGGCCGATATCGGCTTCGCGATTGGTGACATGGGCTTCCAGTATTTTCCGGAGGTGGAGCAGAATGAGATCAAAGAAGAACTTCTGCATTTAAATCGCATACAGCAGCGTATTCTGGCGGAGAATATTGAGTGCGAGCATCTGCTGAAACAAGGCGTCGCCGGTGACATCATTCTGGAATACGCACGCGAAAAAAATGCCGGCTACATCGTGATGGGTTCGCACGGCAGAAGCGGCATTTACGATGTTTTCGTGGGAAGTCTCACCAAAGAACTTACGCGCCGAAGCCAAATTCCGGTGCTTGTGATCCCCATACACCAATAAAATTTTAATTAAAAATAAAAATCCCGGGAACCAAGTGATTTCCGGGATTTTTCAGAATGTACTAACTCAATTATTTAGTCTTTCTTATGGATTTTTGGGTCATAGTACGGATGTTTACCCGCCGTAGGAGAAAAATATTCTTTGTCTTTATTGTTTCCCAGCTTGCTGACGAGCACCCAGCACCAATAGGTAAACAGCGCACTTGCCACGATGAAGAGAATCCAGTTCAGCACGTTCCCCGCAAAGGTGAACAGGCCGAAAGACCATTTGAAAACATCACTTAGGAACAGAAAGAAAGACGTCATTTTTTTTCCTTTTTTAAATTAACTTTGCACAAAAATAATAAAAATGTTCCGATTACTTTCAAAGGAAAGCAATATTTTTTCAGTACCGGTTTACATCGGCGTACTGCTTGTAATCGTGATCTCATTTAATATTCTGGATTTTACAAGGCTCGATATGGTTTCGGCGGCCATCACCTTTGCGGGTATTGCACTCGGTTATTTTTGTTTTAATGCGCTGGGACTGACTTATGACACTCATCTGCCGCTGTTTCTCTACACTGCCTTCGTATTCGCGCTGTATCCGGGCGACTTAGACATTGGAATTGCCATTGCACTTTTCACCAATTCTATCATATTGCTGGTTTTAACAAATGTGGATATGATTGTAAGGAAAAACTCTTACGTTCTGGTGGGAGCTATTTTAGCGCTGAATTTTATTTTCCTGCCCACAACCTGGCCCATGTCGCTTTTTGTGATTTTCCACATTATAGGCACTTCAGACAGAATCGGGCTTCACTTTTTCCGCCTGTTTTTCGGTATGTTGTTAGTGGCGCTTTCTTATTTCGGACTCGCCTATTTTCTGGGAATGAACTCGTGGAATGCAGCGTATTTCCCATTTGGTAAATTTTCGAAATCGATATTTTTAAAAGATTTAATATTCCTTATTCCGGTTGCGCTGCTTTTAATAATTGCTGTTTGGGACCACTTCCGGAATTTTAACCAAAAAAGTCCAGTAAGTAAATTTAAATACACCTTTGTACTCGTATTTTCTGCCGCGCAGGTCATTACAATCTGGCTTTACATGGGTGCAAATTTTGAATATCTGCTGCTTCTGGCATTGCCGGCATCCATTATTCTGAGCCGCCTGATGCGCTTTCTCCGAAAGCCGTGGCTGCAGGAATCTACGTTCTGGCTTATCATATTCTCGCTCATTGTTTTTAAAGTGGGCAATATTTTTCCTTTTAATATTTAAATAATAAGATGATTCAAATTGAAGATAAATTAATTTCCGAAGAAATTTTTTCAGAGGAATTTGTTTGCAACCTCACCAAATGCAAAGGTGCCTGCTGTGTCGCCGGTGATGTGGGTGCACCACTTGAAAAGTATGAAACCGAAATTCTGGATAAGATATTCGACAAAGTAAAACCCTACCTCCGGCCGGAAGGCGCGTTAGCGCTGGAAGCGCAGGGAAAATGGACCATTGACCCGCTTGATGGCGATTTTGTAACCCCGCTGGTAAATAACGAAGAATGCGCCTATGTAATCTTTGACGAAAAGGGCATCACTAAATGCGGAATTGAAAAAGCCTACGAAGACGGCGCGGTAGATTGGCAAAAGCCTATTTCCTGCCACCTCTACCCGATTCGCGTGACGGAATATTCTACTTTCACAGCGCTGAACTATCACGAATGGGAAATTTGTGCACCTGCCTGCACACTGGGTAAAGAACTTCAGGTACCGGTCTATAAATTCCTCAAAACTCCGCTGATCCGTAAATACGGTGAAGAATTTTATGATACGCTGAGCGACGCCGCGCTGGAATGGAACCGCGAGTTCAATTCACTATAAAAAGTTAACTTTAAATAAAAAAAATGTCAGACCATTTTGAGCTTCTGGATGTTTATAAAGCAGCGATATCAATGATCGCTGGTCTTATACTCGGTTTTGAACGTGAAATGAAAGACAAATCTGCCGGCCTGAAAACCATTACGATCATTTGTCTGGGTTCGACGCTTTTTTCGATAATCTCTTACAAACTCGCCGGTGATGGTGACCCGACGCGAATTGCCTCATACATCGTAAGCGGCATTGGTTTCCTGGGTGCAGGCGTTATTTTTAAGGAAGGTTTTAATGTTTACGGCCTTACAACCGCGGGCGTAATCTGGATTGCAGCCGCCATCGGCATGGCAATTGGCTTTGGTGAAGTGAACATGGCATTTGTATTCCTTATCACGTCGCTCGTCGTCATCAATTCTTCCACTTTGATCATGAAATATCTGATGCCACTGCATCTCAGCAAGATACTGAAGCTGGAGATCGCCAACGGAAATACAGAGAAAAAAGTGATGTTACTGGCCGAAATAAAGAAGATTGCTAATAATGTTTCGGAAATTTCGATGGAAAGCAGAGACCGTAAGATGTGGCTTACCATGGAACTTCGCATCACTGAAAAACAAATTGTGAAAATGGAAGAATTCCTTTTTGCAAATGAGGATGTAGAATATTTTAGTATCTAAAAAATTTAAAAATCATAAACAAAAAAATCTGCTCCCAAACGTGAGCAGATTTTGTTTCATTATAGAAAGTTTATTATTTCTTTATTTCTTCAAGAAACTCGTCGTGAGAAATCGCTGTGGAAACTTTTTTGGCTTTTTCCAAAATCACATCTTTCAGTTTAGCCATTCCAACTTCTGAAGAGATCTGGCGAACCTGCTCCTGATCTTTAAGCATTTCTACCGCGTATTTCTGAATTTCTTCATCACCCAAGTGGTGAATTCCATAAATAGCCAACTGGTTCCGGACAAGCTGCTCAGCCTGGCTCAATACATCAGAATATTCCAGTTTGATTTCGTTGTCGTTCATCAGTTTACCTTCAAGGATCTGGTATTTAAGCTGGTTTCTTTCCGCTTCAAGGATCTCACGCGCCTGGTTTTCATCCTTGATGTTTTCATTGCTGAACATCAACCATTTGATAAGGAACGTTTCAGGAAGTTTCACTTCTTCTTTTTCGTTGATTTGCTCCAACACCTTGTTTACGAAATGTACGTCTGCATTTTGCTGGAAATATTCGTCAAGTTCAGTTTTTACCTTTTCTTTAAGCTCTTCTTCAGTCTTGATGTTGCCTTCGCCATATACTTTATCGAAAAGGTCCTGATTCAGTTCAGCTAAATTCAAACCGTAGAAATCTTTCACTTTCACCTCGATCTGGTCGTGATGAAGATGCGCGATTTCATCTTTGCTGTAACCAAGTTCAGCAGCGAGTTCTTCATTATTCTGAAGTTCTTCTTTCGAAACTTTTACAGATTCATCCATTTTAAGACCTTTCACAAGTTCAAAAGCTGCTTTTTTCTCCGCGTTTACTACCGTAGTTTTTGGCGGGTGATTGTGCGCGCCTTCAGCGTTTTCTTCTACAACCTGGCTGATTTCCAGTGCGATGTGAGAATCTTCAGCAATTGCCTCCTGTGGAACCTGCTCTGCGAAACGCTTCTGCATGTTCTCGATGCTTTGGCTGATTTCTTTGTCTGAAGCCTCCACCTGGAAGTGTGGCGCTTCATATTTAGATAGATCAATTGAAAATTCCGGCTCGTAACCTACTTCAAAAGCAACAGAAAGCTGCTCTGCATTCAGGTTCAGATCCTCTACCGGCTGCGGAACCGGCTGGCCCACAAGGCGAAGTTTGTTGTCGTTTATGTAGTTGTTCAGCGCCTCAGAAACCTGCTTGTTGATTTCCTCTAAAGCAATCCCGGATTCGTACTGCTTGCGCACCATGCTGAGCGGCACTTTTCCTTTTCTAAAACCTGGAACCTGCGCATTTTTAGCATAGTTGATCAGTTGTTTTTCAACCTTATCCTTGTAATCTGATTTATCTAAAGTAACTGTAAGTAACGCACTTACTTCATCATGATTGGTCGCTGTAACGTTCATTGTTATGTATTGAAAATTTAGTTTGCAAAAATAGCAATTTTTATTAAATTAAAATCATTAAATAACTAGAAATTAAATGCAAAGACCACCCAGCCTGTGCATGTTTTCTGCCTTGTGTTGCGTAGGTCTGTTTAATTAAATCCAAGATTGGCATTCACATCAGCCTCGCCACCTGTAGTTCTTCCCTGCTGGTTGTCTGCACTTGGATAATCTTCTTCAATGGTAGCCGGCATATGAACGAGCTTGATGTTGGCGGTTCCACTTTCGGCTGCAGTCACCGTCCATTCTGTTTTTAGGCCAACTTTTTTTCCGTCCGACCTTACAATGTCATCTGCACTGCGTTTTACGTTCACGGTAGCGCCCGCAAAAGCGAAAGTGATATAATGCTCGTCTTTTTCTTCGATGATATCATCATTTACGCTGTGATAGTGGTCGTCATGCTTCACCCCGAAATCCAGTTCCACCGAATAGGTTTTTCCCGCTTCCAGATTTAAATTCCTGTCCGCCTTTCCGCTTATATAATTTACGGTTTGCCCGTCAGCGGGATTATCTTTATCACTGATCTTTACAGTAAGTTTTTCGATTTCGCTGTGTTCGTGAATATCTTCGGGAATTTCATTATTCCGGCATGAAAATGCTGTTAAAGCCACAAAAAGAACAAGTATGATTTTGAAAGAATTTTTCATTTTTTTTAATTTTTTAATTTTTTAATTTTTTTTTAATGTTTAAATAAACTTAGAATCTGAACTGAATGGTAGCCATGAAATTTCTTCCCGGTTCCGGCATAAAAAACCGCAGGCGATTCAGGTACTCGCGGTATTCAGTATTAAAAATGTTATTGATTCTGAAATTAAAATTGATGTTTTTAAAGACATCCAGACCCGCAGACGCATTGAAAACCGTGTACGCCGGTGGTGGCGTGCTGTAATCGACTTCTCTGGTCACGACGTTTCCGTCCTCGATGAATGAAACATTGATATTTCGCACCGGAAAATGCTTCTGACGAAATACATTTTCATTTTCAAGACGCAGATACAATTTTGATTTGCGTTGTGAATTCCATTCCACGGCATTTCTCCAGTTTGTAGGCATCATCAGTATGAGCGGCTCGTTCGTTGACAGATCGTCACCGCGCAACGCACTGAAAGACGAGGTCAATTTCAGTTGATCTGAAAAAGCAAGTTGTGCATCCGCATCAATTCCGAAAATCCTTGCCTTTACCTGCTGAAAAGTCCATATGCTGAATGCGCCGCCACGGTTTGAATCCTGAAATCCCGTCGGAACCTGAATAATAAATGAGTCCGAATACATTAAATAAGGACTGGCCTCGAGGGTGAAACCGCCAAGAACTTCAGCTTTCCATAATGCTGAAAAATTCAGGTTGTAGATTTCTTCTTTTTTAATGCGTAAATCGCCTTTTTCAATAATGGCCGCGGAATGGTGAAGTCCGTCTGCAAAGAGTTCGGCGGCGTTTGGGGCACGTTCTGTTCTGGAAAGATTGAGTTTCAGATCAAGATTTGCTGTGGGTAAATAATTTAAACCCAGATTTGCCGAAACATTGTGATAATCGAGAATGGGTCTCGCCAGCACCCGGCTGTCGTTCTCACTCACAAAAAATGGCGAAAACTGGTCGGCATACTTTTCATCCCATTCCGAGCCGTCATAATATTTATAAGAATCAAACCTGTTGAAATCATATCGTGCGCCCACTTCAGCGTTCAATTTTTGGCTAAACCTGTATTTAAAAACGGAAAATACACCCGCATCATAACGGTAATAATCCGGAATCAGCCGTCTTGCTTTCGTAGCGGGATCCGGGAAATTATCCTGAATTGAACCGGAAATTCCACTTTCCAAAGACCAGTTTGAACGCTCCAGAAGATGGTTTAATGTTGCGCTCTGCGTAATCAGACGCATATCCATCGAGGGAAGTTCATTCAGCTCGCCGCGCCTTACGTCAAATTCTTTCCGTTCGTTGAGCTGGAAACTATATTGAAAAGTCAGCTTACCAATTTCCGAAAACCTTTTGTACGCGGAAATTTTAGCTATTTGATGACTAACATCCTGACGCGGGTTCAGGATATCGTAACTGAAATTATCCAGATAAAAAGGCTGCCCAAAATTTGTAGCCAAATAATAATCTTCGGCACCACCCAGATGCGCACCGCGAAATATCCCAAAATTCTGCTGTATGCCACTGTAAGAAACATTAAAACCTTCCGCAAAACTTTGCTTGCCAAACGAAAAGTTGAACGAGCCTACCTCAGCACCCGTATTCTGCAAAGTGTGATACGGCACGTACTGATCACCCAGTTTCTTATAACCGCCACCCGCTTTCACAAACCATTGGCTTTCCCAGGTTTTTGCAGCATCTGCTGCCACTTCTCCGCCGCGCCCGTTTGAGGTTCCAGAAAATCTGATGCTTCCCTGAACGGTGTCTTTTCTGGCAATAACTGCAGGTTCCAGTACCACAATACCACCCATGCCTTCGTTGCCGTACTTTAATGCCGCAGCGCCTTTCACCACATCAATGTGTTCAAACTGATTGACATCTATGTTTGGCGCATGTTCCACACCCCACTCCTGTTCGGCCATTTTCACGCCGTCACTGATAATTGATACCCGCGTTCCGTAAAGACCGTGAATAACGGGTTTTGAAATATTATTGCCCGTTTTTAAGGCGGTAACGCCGGAAATGCCAGTCAGCAGATTTCCAAGATTTTCTGTAGAATTCCGGGAAATGTCTTCTGAAGACAGAGTCTGTATCACGACGGAACCCATCTTGCGGTGATTTCCATGCAGCGTGACAACTTCAATATCTGCGGTGTGATGCTCAAGTTCAACGGATAAGTCCAGATTGTTAAGTATGCTCAAAGTCTGTGAGAAAGGAGCGCAATCAGGATGTGAGACCGTCAGCGCATAAGTCCCTGCGGTTATTTTTCTGAACA
Source organism: Bacteroidota bacterium (assembly GCA_023419095.1). Classification (GTDB taxonomy): domain Bacteria; phylum Bacteroidota; class Bacteroidia; order Flavobacteriales; family Weeksellaceae; genus Kaistella. The sequence goes on from JAEZYN010000143.1 coordinate 18,509, forward strand.
CAAATTTTCCTTTAGAATCGGATACTGTATTTAGCTTGCCCAGTTGAATGATGGCGCCAGACAAAACAGTTTTGTCGTGAAAATCGCGGACGGTTCCGGTCACCAAAAAGTTTTGCTGCGCACCAACGTATGTAATTCCCATCAGGAAAAACAACATTTTGAAAATCATTTTCATTTTTAAAAATAATTGTAATCGGGAATCGCTCCTTCAGACGAAAGAGTAAAAGATTTCCTTGCGGTTTGACATTAATTTAAAAAAAGCTTTAAACAATGTCTGTTGGCGGGCCGCGGAGGAAGCGACAGCTAAGACCAGAATCACTGTGATGGTCTGTATAAATGAAAGTTTGTAAAAATGAAACTTCAGGTTTTTGAAGTTCCAGCGTGAAAGTTTCAGGCAGAAAAGTATGTCCGCTATGCAAAAAATGACACCACAAACAGCCTGAATTTTCGGAAGCCAAAGTATAGTTTGAAATACTTTTCTCAGCCGTATTACCATCCTGAAAAGGCAGAAAAGCTCCCGAGTGATGATGAAAACTTTGAGAAGCGAGCGCCACGAACAGGTAAACTCCCAAAAAAAGAGTTGATAAACCTTTACGATACTTCGTGCTTCTGAACATAGCGCGAAGGTAATCATAATTTTTTAAAAAAAACTGGCCTGAACAGCAGATTGCAGCTGTTGAAAAGCCAATCTTAACGTATTAAAACCTTCGGAATCTGAAGTACTTTTTGTAAATTTGTGCTGAAAATTTTTTCTGTATGATTGAAAGTGCTGTAAAGAAAATTGCCGTTTTCACCTCAGGTGGTGACGCACCCGGAATGAACGCTGCACTGCGGGCTGTGGTACGTACGGCAAATCATTTTAATCTGGAATGCTACGGCGTCCGTGAGGGTTATAATGGCTTGATTAACAATGATTTTACGCGCATGGGTCCGCGTTCTGTAAAAAATATCATTACTGAAGGCGGTACGATCTTAAAGTCAGCACGGTCGCTACAGTTTAAAACCAAAGAAGGCCGCCAGGCCGCTTACGACAACTGTAAGAAACACGGAATCGACGCTCTGGTGTGCATCGGTGGTGACGGTACTTTCCGAGGTGCGAAACTTTTTAATGAAGAATTCGATATCAAGGTAATCGGCGTACCAGGAACCATTGACAATGATATTTTCGGCACTGATAATACAATAGGTTACGACACGGCTTTGAATACGGCGATGGAAGCCATCGATAAAATTCGTGATACGGCCACATCTCACAACCGCGTTTTCTTTGTGGAAGTGATGGGCCGCGATGCCGGTTTTATTGCTTTAAACAGCGGTCTGGCAACAGGTGCGATTGATATTTTGATCCCCGAACAGAAGGACAGTATCGAAGATCTCTTCAGAACATTTGAAAGAGCCGAAAAAGCCGGAAAAGCATCAAGTATTGTAGTGGTGGCCGAGGGTGAGCAACTGGGTAGTATTTATGATCTTGCCAAAGCTACCAAAGCGGGCTTCCCGGATTATGATATTCGTGTGGCGGTACTTGGACACATCCAGCGCGGTGGTTCGCCAAGTTGTGCAGACAGAGTTCTGGCAAGTCAGTTGGGTTATGCAGCTGTGGTTGGATTGATGGAAGGCCGGACAAATGTAATGGCCGGATTAAAATCTAATCAAATCGTTTATACACCAATCGAAGAAGCGATCAAGAAGCATAACGAGATTGACCCGAGACTGCTGAAGATCTCAGAGATCCTGGCTATTTAAATTTTTTATAATTTCTTTTTAATCATTAATAAACAAAATATTATGTCAACAATCAAAGTAGGAATCAACGGATTTGGTAGAATTGGACGTTTGGTATTCAGAGCCATGGCCGAGAGAGAAAACATCGAGGTGGTGGGTATCAACGACCTAATTGATGCCAAATATATGGCGTACATGCTGAAATATGACTCGGTACACGGTGAGTTTGGTGGTGAAGTTTCGGTAGAAGGCAATGACCTCATCGTAAACGGAAAAAAAATTCGCGTTACGGCTGAAAAAGACCCTAACAACCTGAAATGGAACGAAGTAGGTGCTGAATACATCGTAGAATCTACAGGTTTATTCCTCAGCAAAGAAGCTGCGCAGGCACATATCAACGCAGGTGCGAAGAAGGTTATACTTTCTGCTCCGTCTAAAGATGATACGCCAATGTTTGTGATGGGTGTGAACCATAAAGATCTTACCGACGATATCAAAATATTCTCAAATGCTTCCTGCACCACGAACTGTTTGGCACCTTTGGCAAAAGTAGTTCATGACAATTTCGGGATCGTGGAAGGTCTTATGACCACTGTTCACGCAACCACAGCCACACAGAAAACTGTTGACGGTCCATCAATGAAAGACTGGAGAGGCGGACGTTCGGCCCTGAATAACATCATTCCTTCCTCTACAGGTGCAGCAAAAGCGGTAGGGAAAGTAATTCCTGCGCTTAACGGTAAACTGACAGGGATGTCTTTCCGCGTTCCTACCGCAGACGTTTCTGTGGTTGACCTTACAGTAAGACTTGAAAAACCAACTTCATACGAAGAGATCTGCGCAGCAATGAAAGCAGCTTCTGAAGGCGAACTGAAAGGCATATTAGGTTACACCGAAGATGCTGTGGTTTCTCAGGATTTTGTAGGCGAGAAGAGAACTTCGGTTTTCGACAAAGATGCAGGCATCATGCTGTCACCAACTTTCGTGAAACTGGTTTCATGGTATGATAACGAAATGGGTTACTCAAACAAGTTAGCTGACCTTTTGGTTCATTCAGCAAGTCTCTAAAAAAAACATTTTTCGCTGAAACATGACAAAACCTTCCAACTCTGGAAGGTTTTTTCATCATAATGTGTTTGAGTATGGGGAAGAGCTCCCATGGTTATTAGTTGGGTAAAGATGGTAATAAATTCTTTTTAATAATATCCCCCTTTTGTGGTATTTTTACTATTAGAATTGTTAATTTTAAGCAAAATAGTTAGCATATGGGAACAAATAAAATTGCCCCTCACAACCATGTTCTTACCCAAGTGTGGGAAAACGAGCCGGAACTTTTTGAATTGGCAGTTCAACACACCAAAAACGAACCTCCACTTGAAAGGGTTTTTGCCGATTACTTTGCCCTTGGTCCATACTATTATTACGTTTTAAGTTTGCCTGGCAGTACACTCTCGCACCATCATGAAAACATTCTTGCGATGCACGGGCTGGAAAAATTGCCGGAGACCCTCTCAGAAATCATAGATCTGATTCACCCCGATGATCTACAGTTTGTTGTAGAAGCAGAAAAAATGTCTTATCAAAAAGTACGTGAAATTGGGCTTCCACATGTACTGAATTTAAAGACCAGCTATTGTTTCCGCATGCGTACTGGGAGAGATACTTATGAATTATTCCATCATCAGGTCATTCATACCTTGCAGTCAGATGATGGCACTTTGCATCAGGCAGTGAATATCCATACAAATATTCAGCACATCACCAGTAAGAATCCTTATACGGTCTTAATTACTGGAGTTGGCGGCCGCACAGATTTTCACCAACTTCAGTATAAGGCAAGTCAGAATGAATCTTCACCTGATTATATTAAACTGACGGCACGTGAAACTGAAATATTAATACATATTGCCCACGGCAATTCTGCAGTCGAAATTGCTAATTTGCTTCATATCTCCCAGCATACCGTTAGAAGTCACCGCAAAAACATAATTGACAAGATGCAGGTACGCAACTCGCGTGATCTCATTCGCAAAGCGGTTGAGCTGGCAATAATCTAATTCAAGCTTAGAAAAATCAATAAAAAAACCGGCTTAGAAATTCTAAACCGGTTTTTTTTAAGTAATTAAATAAATTCTACTTCACAATCATTTTGGCAACCGCAGTTCCCTGATCTGATTTCAACTGAATCAGGTAAAGGCCACTTTTCAGTCCTGCCACCGAAAGTGTTTCACTTCCGTCAGCTTTGCTGAGTTTAGATGACTTTACAAGCGAACCGGCCAAATCGTAAATGTAAATACTGCCATTCTTCGCATTTGTAAAATTTAACACTGCATTTCCGTTGGTTACAGGGTTTTGTGCGAGGCTTAAAGAAACTACATTCTTTTTAGGGCCGCTTTCATCCGTTGCTAAACCAGACGCATTACCGAAAATTCTGAATCCGCCCGGCTCTATTGTGACGGGCGCAGCGGTATTGGTCACGCCAAATGAAGTTTCGTCCATCAGGTTTACCCAATTTCCAGCATAAGGAAAGTTCGGAATAATGTTTTGCGGAGTAAGTGTAAAATTCGCCAGAATCACGACATTTTTCAACGAAGTTGAAGGTAAATTATTGTCGAAAATATAGATTCTCGGCATCAGGTTACCCGATTCTACATTGAAAGTTTTGGTATTGAAAACGGCATTTGTCAACCGGAGTTCTAATATCTTAGCCCAAGTATCATATACCGATTTTCTGGCCGCGTCAGTGTCATATCCAAGACCAAATGCAGTAGGTTTCGGGCTAAGTTTACAGTCGCCCGGCAAGGCATCACTTTCTGTATTTACAGTAACGCCGTCCTCACACGTGTAGATACTTTTATCAAAACCAAGTTCAGCAAACTGCCAGATCATCTTCGGACCCGGAACGGTAAGAAATACAGCTCCGTACGCTTTTTGTCTTTGGAGTGCGTTGTCCAAGGTACGCGTGCTGTATTCGGGACTTGTGGCTCCAAAGGTGATGTTTTTGTACGTCAGGCGCTCTTCATCGTGGCTTTCACCGTAGCTCATCGCGCGACGTTCCGAAAAACCGTGTGCCTCAAAATCTACACGGCTGAAATTGCTGCTTGCGGCAAAACCCATCGTGTTTTGGTTGTACGGGTTGGTCTGTTTGTCCCACATCATCACGCCTTTGCCCTCACCTACCCGGTAATTAGCCCACTGTGCCTCCTCAGAATCTGTGCCGAGGTGTTCAAAAATTACATACGAAGTAGGATCGTGACTCCACTGGTTATCTGCATAGCCACGAAGAATGTTTACACGGTCCTGCTGATATTGGTTGGTACATGCGTCGTCACCGGCTGTGCAGTTTTGTGTAAATCCTTTGGTGAGATCCCAACGGAAACCGTCAACCTTGTATTCTTTGATCCACTGCTCTATAACGCGGTTTACGTAATATTTTGTTTCAGCTTTAGAATGATTGAAGTCATTAAAAACACTGTAAGAATGCCTCGCTACCTGATTGAAATACGGGTTGTCCGCTGCAGGATCACCGAAACCATCGCCATCCGGATCTACCATCCACATTCTTTCGAGCGGGCTGCGTCCGGTAGCGTGATTCAGTGCGATATCTAAAATTACGGCAATTCCGTTCTGATGACATACATCGATGAACTCCTTGAATTTCTCCGGTGTTCCATAGGCCTTGTCTAGTGCATAATGGAAAGCCGTGTTGTAACCCCAGGAATTATTTCCGTCAAACTCCATTACCGGCATCAGTTCGACGGCATTGATTTTTAAAGATTTTAAATATGAAATCTTATCAATCAGGGATTGCCATGTTTTTTCTGTAGTAAAATCCCTTACCAGCAATTCGTAGACGATGAGATTTTCTTTTGCAGGCTTTGTAAAATTATTTACCACCCAGTTATAGGCCGGTTTTGCGGTCTGGATCACGGATAC
>JAEZYN010000032.1 GCA_023419095.1 Bacteroidota bacterium
CAGTCGCTTGTGGAGACAATGCCCAGGCGGTGTGCATCTTCCATGTCGATGATGTTGTAGCAGATATCATCGGCTGCTTCTACAAGCCAAACGAACGGATGTCGGCGGAATGCCGTTGGCTCATCAACGTCCTGCAGCATCTGAACAGATTCCGCAATGCGCAGAAAAGTATCTTTTTCGTTTTGGAAAAACCCAAATTTCTTTCGGTGAATACTCGCTTTATCTTTAGCAACAGCCTCGCACGGATATTTGGCGATGCTCGCCAGCGTACTGTGCGTAAGTTGCGTTCCGCCTTCGTCTTTTCCGTTTTGCTGGTGCGTCAACACCCGGATTGCATTGGCATTTCCTTCAAAATTGACCAAATCTTCCCATTCCTTTTGGCTAAATTTTTCTTTTAAGCCCGATTTATTTTTTTCAAAATAACTCGCGATGGCGTCTTCACCTGAATGCCCAAACGCCGGATTACCAATATCATGGCATAAACAGGCAGCTGCAATCACGTTCTGGAGATTATGCTGATAAAAATTCTGCGAATCTGCACTGAGGTTTTTCTCAAAATTTTTAAAGATAAATTCGCCTGCTGCACTGCCAAGACTCCTGCCGACAGACGATACCTCCAGCGAGTGCGTCAGCCTGTTGTGAACGAACACGCTTCCCGGCAAAGGAAAAACCTGTGTTTTGTTTTGAAGTCTCCGGAATGATGCGGAGAAAATGATTCGGTCATAATCACGCTGATAATCGGTTCTGGAAGCTGTGGTAGCCACGTTTTTCCCCGTGCGCTGGTTCGTGAAGATTTTGTTTAAATCCATTCGCCAAAAATACATTAATTCCTGAGCTTCGTAAAATGGTTTAAGTTTTGAACTTTGGAAAAATTAATTAAACTACAATGCCTGAAGGTCCGTCCATAATAATTTTAAAAGAGGCTGCACAAAAATTTACGGGACAGAAAATCCTCGCTGCAGATGGAAATGCAAAAATAGATATGACGCTGCTTCCCGGAGCGATTTTCGAGGAATACCGTGTGTACGGGAAACAGTCTTTTTTGGTGTTGAATAATGTCGTGATACGTATACACCTGCTTCTTTTCGGCTCCTATTCGGTGGACGAACAGACCAAACCCGACCGCCAATTGCGCCTGCAACTCCAATTTGAAAACGGCGATCTATACTTCTATTCTTGTTCCGTAAAAATCCTGGAAAGAACCATTTTAAAAGAAATTGATTGGGAAGCGGACGTCTTAAGCGACGCATGGAAACCGGCGAAGGCAAAAAAGAAGCTGAAGACAAAGCCTGATGAAATGGTTTGCGACGTTCTGCTCGATCAGAATATCTTCTCCGGCGTTGGCAACATCATAAAAAATGAAGTTCTGTTCAGGATCGGTGTGCACCCTGAAAGTCTGGTCGGAAATTTACCGCCGAAAAAACTCAACGCTTTAATTTTTGAAGCGAGAAATTACAGTTTCGACTTTTTACGATGGAAAAAGGAATATGTTCTGAAGAAAAACTGGCTTGTACACACAAAAAAAATTTGTTCTGAATGTGGCGGCCCGCTTACTAAAAAACATACCGGAACCAATAACCGCCGAAGTTTTTTCTGCGAAAAAGATCAGAAGCTTTATTAAGTTCTTTTTACGAAGACAAACACTTCTTCCAAAAATTTCATGAATGGTGTCTCCGCCTTTTATTTAAAGCTAATATTGGCTATCATTGCAAAAATTTTTATTAATGAAGAAGATCTATTTTATTGCAGCGATGGTTGCCTGTGCGACAGTTTCAGCCCAAAATGTTATTTCATTTGAAGCCTCGGAAGGTTATTCCTTAGGCAACATCAACAACCAAAATGGCTGGACTGTTACCGACACGAGCGATGGCCCGCTGACTAACCAAATTGTAACGGATGAAGTAGCCAAGAACGGAACGCATTCCTTTAAAAACGCCCATGTTCCGCAGTATTCTGATCAGCAGTTTCCTATTTTTGGTGCCGAAAAAACGATCACCCCGGCGTCAGATTTCCATAACACTACTATTTCCTACGATTTCTATTCGCCTAGTCAGCTAGGCTCCGACTTTGAATTTGCACTTTACAGTATAAACCAGGCAACTCAAGAATATGATATTGTACTTGCAGTAGGATTTGAAAACCGTGGTTTTATCTATATTTATCCGGATCTGAACTTTGGCGGATTCACGTACGCAGAACAGAAATGGCAAACCAACACATGGTATAATGTGAGAATTGAAATTAAAGAAGAAACAATCAGGTTCTTTCTGGATAACGAGTTGATGCTTGATGTACCGAATAGCGGCCAAGTGAATATTGACGGTATGAATTTCCTTCACAACAATTTCGGAGGCGATGCGTATTATGATAACATTAAAATCAACGAAGCAAACATGGCAGTTGCAACGGTGAATAAAGGAAAAATGAGTGTTTATCCCAACCCTGTGAATGATGTGCTTAAGGTGCAGCTTCCGGCAACAGAAAAAGTTGCAACCATTGCCGTTCACAATCTGGTAGGACAAAAAATTAGCACTGTAGATTCAGCTGGTGAAATCAACGTTCAGAACCTGAAAGCGGGAACTTATGTGGTCACGGTGACCGATACGAAAGGTGCTTCATACTCCTCGAAATTTGTGAAGCAGTAACATTCTGTACTTCCAACCAAAAGAAATTCCCAAACTGTTAAGTCCGGGAATTTTTTTTATTTAATGATTTCAAGTATTACATATAAGACTCAATAGGCTCACATGTACAGATTAGGTTTCGGTCTCCGAAGGCCTCGTCAACGCGCGCTACAGAAGCGAAGAATTTATGCTCACGCACCCACTCCAGCGGATAGGCTGCTTTTTCGCGGCCGTAAGGACGATCCCACGTATCAGAAATAACGAGCTGCTCCGTATGCGGCGCATTTTTCAGTACGTTGTTGTTTGCATCAGCAGTACCGTCAGCGATTTCGTCGATTTCTTTTTTAATCGAAATCAGAGCTTCAGCAAAACGGTCGATTTCTGCTTTACTTTCAGATTCTGTAGGTTCTATCATCAGCGTACCTGCAACCGGGAAACTCACCGTCGGCGCGTGAAAGCCATAATCCATCAGTCGTTTGGCCACATCTGCCACTTCAATGCCGAGGGCCTTAAACTGGCGGAAATCCACGATGCATTCGTGCGCAACGCGCCCATTAGCGTTAGCGTAGAGAATCGGGAAATGTTCTGCTAAAATTTCTTTTAAATAATTCGCATTAAGAATAGCATGTTCGGTAGAAGTTTTCAGACCTGAAGCACCGAGCGTCTTGATGTATGCGTATGAAATATTGAGAACAAGGCTGGAGCCATAAGGCGCTGAAGATATAGCGGCAATTGCTTCGTTCTGACCTACTTTGATAAGTGGATTCGATGGTAAAAACTGCACAAGATGCTGCGCGACACAGATCGGTCCTACGCCGGGTCCGCCACCGCCGTGCGGAATCGCGAAGGTTTTATGCAGATTCAGGTGGCAGACATCGGCACCTATTTCGCCCGGAGAGGTGTAGCCACACTGCGCATTCATATTCGCGCCGTCCATATAAACCTGTCCACCAAAATCATGAACTACTTTAATGATTTCTTTAATATTTTCATCAAAAAAGCCATACGTTGAAGGATAAGTAATCATCGCGGCAGAAAGGTTTTCTGCGTGCTGAGTGGCTTTCGCTTTCCAGTCTTCGATATCTATCTCGCCATTTTCAAGATTTTTCACAACAACCACTTTCATACCTGCGATCACAGCAGAGGCAGGATTGGTTCCGTGCGCCGACTGTGGAATTAGCACAATGTTTCGGTGAATGTCACCGCGCGATTTGTGATACTCGCGAATTACCATTAACCCAGCATATTCACCCTGCGCGCCTGAATTGGGTTGCAGAGAAGTACCGGCAAATCCGGTGATTTCAGCCAGGTCTTTTTCAAGTTCTTTTATTAATTTCTGATAGCCTCCCGCCTGATCGGTCGGAACAAATGGATGAACATTACCCCACTCTGGCCATGTAATCGGCAACATCTGTGTTGCTGCATTAAGTTTCATCGTACATGAACCAAGCGAAATCATCGAATGAGTCAGTGACAGATCCTTTCGTTCCAAACGCTTGATGTAGCGCATGAGTTCGGTTTCCGTATGGTATTTATTAAAGACTTCGGCAGTGAGAATCTCGTCGGTGCGAAGCGATTCCGCCGGAATCTGCATTTCCGCGTTGATGGAAAGTTTAAAGCTCTGTTTGTCTTTAAATTGTGCGAATGCATCAAACAAATCCTGAAGTTTTGTTTCTGTCACACTTTCGTCAAGCGCGATGCTTACCACACCTTCGCTATAGTAGTTCAGATTAATTTTACGATCGAGCATCAGTTGGCGCAGCATATTTTTTTCATCCTCATGCATACGAAATTTCACTGTATCGAAAATCGGCTCTTCTACGACGTCAAATTCCATCAGTTTCAAGGCGTCTCGGAGTGCATTCGCCTTAAAATGAATCTGTTCCGCGATGAACGCCAAACCTTTCGGTCCGTGGTACACTGCGTACATACCCGCCATTACAGCCAGCAGGACCTGCGCAGTGCAAATATTGGAAGTCGCACGTTCTCTTTTGATATGCTGTTCGCGCGTCTGAAGCGCCATTCGCAGTGCACGGTTTCCGTTTGCATCCTGCGAAATACCGATAATTCTACCCGGAATATCACGTTTGTAACTTTCCTGACATGCAAAAAATGCTGCGTGAGGACCGCCGTAACCCATCGGAATACCGAAACGCTGCGTTGTTCCCACGGCACAGTCAGCGCCCATCGCAGCGGGTGATTTTAATTTCACGAGTGCGAGCGGATCACATGCAACCGCAACCTGCAGGTTGTGTGATTTGTATTCTTTAATATTTTCGGTATAATCGTACACTACGCCGTTCTTACCCGGATATTGCAGCAACACACCGAAGTAAGAATCATTGAACTGATGTGTTTTGTGATTTCCAACGATGACATCGATACCAAGTCCTTCAGCCTTTGTTTTTAGTACCGCGACAGTTTGCGGCAGAACTATATCTGAAACAAAAAACTTCGTCGCCGCAGATTTTTTCTGCTCTTTCGTACGCGATTCATAAAACATGTGCATGGCTTCAGCGGCCGCCGTAGATTCATCAAGCAGCGAAGCGTTTACCAGCTCAAAACCGGTGAGATCAGAGACCACAGTCTGGAAATTAAGCAGTGCCTCAAGACGTCCCTGCGCGATTTCAGCCTGATAGGGCGTGTACGCGGTGTACCATGATGGATTTTCGAGAATATTGCGCTGTATCGGGCTTGGGAGAATGGTATTGTAATAGCCGAAACCGATATAGCTGTCAAACTGTGCGTTTTTGGAAGCGAGCGCTTTGGAATGTGCAAGCATTTCGTACTCGGACAGCGGTTCTGAAATATTGAGTTCTTTTTCAAGACGGATAGAAGCTGGAATCGTCTGCGAGATCAGTTCATCAATTCCGGCGACGCCAACGCGCTTCAGCATTGCATCACGATCAGCCTCGTCGCGTGAAACATGGCGGTTTACAAACTTTGTGGTGTTCATTATAAAGGATAAATTTTGGTGAAAACTAATGTTTGTAAAAATACAACTTTAAACTTACAGCCACAATTTCGAACATCTATCTTAAACAAGTGTGGTATTTTTATTTATTCTAAATTATGTATATTCGCAGCATGATTTCACCCATCATTCCGTTTAAAGTTGCGCCGCTGCAAAGTCTATCTCCGCGCGAAGAAATTTTTTGTGATAAAAAGAAATGCTGCAAGAAATTTAAAAAAGGTAAGCGCTGCAAGAAATGTCCCGGCCGCCTAAAATTGGCCTAAACCTAATTTTAAGAACTGAAAGTCTTAAAAAGCAGCAGAACTGCAATCAAAAGAAATAAGACAGCCATCACGATACGAATGATGCGCGGCTGACCACCGGGATTGCTGCGTGACGGCATCTGCGGTTTAAAAAGTTCCTCCACATCGTTCCGAAACTTTTCAGCATCATTTTCGAACACTTCGGTGATGGTAATTCCACGAACCACCGTTTTGTTCAGCAGCGAATTGGTAGCGTGCAGCAAAAGCTGAAATTCACCGTTTTTAAATTCGGTAATCTTAAAAGCGCGTTCACCATATCCTTTTTCAAGCCCGAACGGTATGATTTTAACGATATCCGCATTGGTGGTTTGCCACTTAATGATTATTTCCTCCCCTTTTTGCGCTCTTATTTTATTGGCGGAAAAACTCTTGATAGCCGGCGGCAAAGTGGGCCGGTAACTGCGTTGCTGATGACTTAGCTTTTCATCGTAGATACGCCTTTTCTCAGCGTCAGCCAAGATATCATACGCTTCCTGAATTTCCATAAAACGTCTGGCGAAGAACTCATCGTTTTCGTTTTTATCGGGATGATATTTCACCGAGAGTTTGCGATAGGCCTTTCTTATTTCCTCGTCGTTTGCATTTTCTTCTACGCCGAGAAAATAGTAGTAATTCTTCATCTGTTCGGGGCTTTCGCGCAAAAATAGGAATTATCTGTCAGCCTGGCTTTTATTATTTAATTCAAATTAATCCTGCTCAGCCAACTTTTTCAGCACTTTAAAACCTTCGTTAAAACCCCGGTTCATCATGTCCTCCATCTCGCCGGTGGCATGTACTTCCGCACGGAGTTCTGTCGTATCCGGAGCTGTTTCGCGCAGGAAATATTTTTCCTCTGCACCACTCCATTCCAACTGATTGACAGTGGCGGTATCTACTTCACCGTTTCTCACCATCCCGAGATGACTGAAAATCACTTCTATTGGCTCATTCAACGATCTGATGGTGGAAAACATTCCATTGCCTTCGGCGTCCGTAAAAAAAGTTTCGCCACCAACTTTCCAATCGCTGTTAAACTGG
>JAEZYN010000121.1 GCA_023419095.1 Bacteroidota bacterium
AATCTGGATAATGCCGGTAAACTTTTCGATGCCGGCGCCGATGTTCTGGTCGCGGGCAACGCGGTTTTTTCTGCAGAAAATCCTGAAAGGACAATCGAACTTTTAAAAATTTAAACAAATAAAATCCACAAAAAAAGTCCCATATCAGGACTTTTCTTATTTATATATTCAGCAAAATTTAGAATATTTCTCTTCCTGAAAAATGGAAGTTAGCTTCAATTAAAGCGTTTTCGTCAGAATCAGAACCGTGTACGGCGTTCTCGCCTACGCTTCTTGCAAACATTTTTCTGATGGTTCCCTCCGCTGCATCTGCAGGATTGGTAGCACCTATCAAAGCGCGAAAATCTTCTACTGCGTTGTCTTTTTCAAGAACTGCCGCAACAATCGGTCCTCTGCTCATAAACTCAACAAGCTCACCGTAAAACGGTCTTTCAGCGTGAACCTCATAGAATTTTTGCGCATCTGCAACTGTTAACTGAGTAAGTTTTAAGGCTTTGATTGCGAAACCTGCTTCCGAAATCTTCCCTAAAATAGCACCAATGTGACCATCTGCAACGGCATCTGGCTTAATCATAGTGAATGTAATTTTACCTGACATATATCGTATTTTATTGTGGCGCAAAAGTACAAAAACTTTTATATATTTGTACCGGAAATTCATTTTCTAAGAGAGCCAATTCATTCTGGCACAGAAGTTGTGAAGAACACTTCGATTCTCATGTTTAATTTGAGTTTTCATGGTTATTAGTTTTTACCCAGCTTCGGCTGGGTTTTTTATTGAATTGAGTTTTCCTCGGCTTCTTCCATCAGTTTCAGGTAAGTGCTGTAGCGGCTTTCCACAATGGTTCCGTTCTCCTCAAGCGACTTGATGACCGCACATTTAGGCTCATTGATATGCATACAGTTATGAAATTTACAGTTTCTTCCCACCGCAAAAATTTCCGGAAAATAATGTTGTATTTCCTCTTTCTGGACGTCAATCATTGCGAACTCACGCACACCTGGTGTATCGATGACGCTGCCGCCAAAATCCCAGAAATGCATTTGCGCAAAGGTAGTGGTATGCTTGCCTTTTAGAACAGAGGTAGAAATTTCCGAAGTTTTCAAATTTAATTCAGGTTGCAGCGCGTTGACCAATGTAGATTTTCCGCTGCCGGAATGCCCGAAAAACACAGAAACTTTGTCTTTAATTAAATTTTGAAGCAAATCCAGATTCAGTTTCGAGTAGGAAGATATTTCAAGCGTATCATAACCGATTTCAGTGTAAAGCGACTGCACGTAACCCACCAATTCTCGCTCATCCGCGTTCAGGGTGTCCATTTTATTAATAAGAATCAGCGGTTTGATGTTATAAGCTTCGCAGCATGCAAGAAAACGGTCCAGAAAACCAAGCGATGTTTCAGGAAACTTCAACGTATAAATAAAACACGCGATATCGATATTTGACGCAATAATGTGCGCCTCTTTTGAAAGATTCACAGATTTGCGGATCAGGTAGTTTTTTCTCGGCGCAATGTGTGTGATCCAAGCGACATCATCCTGCTCCATCGAAAATTCTACCATATCACCCACTGCCAAAGGATTTGTAAGCCGCGTTTTTATGAGTTTAAATTTTCCGCGGATCCGCGCCTCATAAAACTTACCGGATTCTGAATCCAGAACCTGATACCAGCTGCCTGTGGATTTGGTGATGAGTCCTTTCAAACTGTTATTTTTTCAAATTTAAAGACTGTTCTGAACTTCAATTGATTCTTCGTGTATTGCTTTAAATACTTTCTCGATAAATTCCGAAGACATGCCCGTTTCATCGGCTTTTTGCTGCGCATATTCCGAAATTACCTTCCAGCGTTCGGGTTGGAAGATCGCGATATTGTTTGCTTTTTTCAGTGCACCAATCTTTTCAGAAATTTTCATTCGGTGCGAAAGCAGCTCTATCAGCTGAAAATCAAGATCTGAAATCAGCGTACGGTGTCTGTCCATTTCGTCATCAAACACTGAAATATCAGAGTTTCTGATCTGAAGATTTGAAACAATTTCTGCCAGGACTTCCGGCGTTATCTGCTGCGACGCATCACTCCACGCTTCATCAGGATTGCAGTGCGTTTCGATAATCATGCCTTCATAACCCACATTGAAAGCCTCCTGCGCCACGGCGGCCAAGCCAGTGCGGTTTCCACAGATGTGAGAGGGATCCACCAGCATTGGAATGTTTGGAAACTCCTGCCGGAAATCGAGTGCAATCTGCCAGTTCGGGATATTGCGGTACTTTGTCTTACGGTAAGTTGAAAATCCGCGGTGAATTACACCCAAATTCTGTACATTCTGGCTCAAAAGCCTTTCCAGCGCGCCAATCCACAACGCTAAATCAGGATTTACCGGGTTTTTTACAAACACAGGTTTATCGGTACCGTTTAACGCTTCTGCGATTTCCTGCACTGTAAAAGGATTTACTGTAGAACGTGCGCCGATCCACAAAATATCAACGTCTGCTGCCAGTGCAGCTTCCACGTGATGCACATTCGCCACTTCGGTCGCGGTGCGGAAACCGTATTCTTCTTTTACTTTCTTCAACCAGTTGAGCCCAATGACACCCCGGCCTTCAAACCCATTCGGCTTGGTCCGCGGTTTCCAAATTCCGGCACGGAAAATGGGTACATCGGCGCGGGATTCTTTGATGCGTCTGGCTGTTTCGAGCATTTGGCTTTCGCTTTCGGCGCTGCAGGGGCCGGCGATGATGAGAGGCTCAGAAAACTCTTGTGCCCAGGTATTTTTAATATTTTTCAAATCCACTTTTCAGTTCCGGTTTATTTTTTTTTAATTTTAAGAATTTAAGTCAAATTTAAATAATTCGTCAAGTTCATTTAAAACAGGATTTATCGCCGCTAATTTTTCGAAAAGCATCCGTTTGGTCACGATTTCTTTTTTCAGCGAAACGTCGTTTCTGTATTCTATTTTTATGTTGTAATGATTCACTTTGTGCATGAAATGATTAAAAAAATCCTGCCGCACTTTCTCGAACTCGCTCTTCGCAGAGTCTGACGGATAGGTGATTTCAATGATATCTTCATCCTTTTTCCGAAGCCGGAATGAGCTGCTGGCATTAAAAACAATCACATCATCGCTCTGCAGGGTTTGCAGGAATTTTTGCCACTCATTCTGAAGGTCAGTATCGGTAAAATGATTACTCGGTAATTTTTCCTGTGGTAATTCGGCAACGACTTCGCTTTTTTCTTCCGATTTTTCGAGCATTGCGGTAATGCTGTAGCGCGAAGGCGCTTTTTTCACCAAAAGTGGCTCGGAAGTTTTAGCAATGATAGGCGCGGCTGGAGTTTCCGGCTGTACAGTTGAAGAAGACACTGTTTTCGGCTGCTCAACTTTTGCAATTACTGTTTCAAAATTAACCTGCGGTGCTAAAATCAGAAACTTTTTTTTTTAGCTGCAGTGCCGTTTGCTGTAAGCGACGCAAGCTGCATGAGCGCAATTTCTACCGTAAGACGCGGGTTTTTAGAATTTTTATAATTGATGTCAGCATGGTTGCAGATTTCTATCGCATCAATGAGAAGCTGTGCATTCCAGTTCTTGCTCTGTTCGGCATATTTCGCTTTGGTGGTTTCGCCGACCTCTATTAAATTCAAAGTATTAGGATTCTGCGCCATCATCAGGTCGCGGAAATGGTTTCCAAGACCGGCGATAAAAATATGAGAATCAAAACCTTTTTTCACGATGTCATTAAAAGCCGAAAGCGTTTCTGAAATCTTGTTTTGATGTGCAAGATCTACAATATTCAGATACTGGTCATAATCTAAGATATTCAGGACTTCAGCCGCTTTTGCTAAAGTGATATTTTTCTGCGTGAAGGTAGAAAGCCGGTCAAAAATAGAAAGCGCGTCACGTAATGCGCCGTCCGCTTTCTGGGCAACCATGTAAAGTGCGTCATCCTCGTACCGAATACTTTCTTTGTCTGCAATTTTCTTGAGCTGCAACTGAATATCTTCGATCGTAATCCTTTTAAAATCGTAAATCTGGCAACGCGAAAGAATGGTTGGGATAATTTTATGCTTTTCGGTTGTGGCTAGAATAAAAATAGCGTGCGCCGGCGGCTCCTCCAGCGTCTTTAAAAAAGCATTAAAAGCCGCAGATGACAGCATGTGAACCTCATCAATGATGTAAATTTTGTACTTCCCGACCTGCGGTGCAAACCGTACCTGATCGGTCAGTTCGCGAATCTCATCAACGCCGTTATTTGAGGCTGCATCAAGTTCAAAAATATTGTAGGAAAAGCCATCTTCGGATGTAGAACCGTCTCGCTCATTGATTTTTCTCGCCAGAATCCGTGCGCATGTAGTCTTGCCAACACCGCGCGGACCACAAAAAAGCAGAGCCTGCGCAAGCTGGTTTTCGTGAATGGCGTGCTCCAGTGTATCAGTGATATGCGACTGTCCCACCACAGTATCAAATTCCTGCGGACGGTATTTTCTTGCTGAAACCACGAAATTTTCCATCGGTCAAAAATAGGCAAATAATTGGGAAGATAAAATAGCTTTATGATTTTCTTGCGCCGCTGAAGCCACCGGAAAGTGCGTTATGCTTATCTTTGCCGCGCACCAAAAAACCGGTGTTTTTAGATTTATGGCACTTACACTTTTTAATCCTTTTGAAGATTTAATATTTGGTGAACAGTTCTGTTTTCTTACAGGCGACCTTACTACTGACAGCATGACTGTATTTCCTCAATGGCTGATGGATCATTTTAAAATCGGTCAGGACCGCATCGAAATGATGGACAGATCGAAATCCTATGTTTATGCAGACCTTAAACTGCCTTGTACGGACCGTGTAAAACTTGCCTTTGAAAAGTTAGACCAAACAGTTTTTGAAGCTTATAGAAAAGGTTACGAAGGAATGTCCGCCCTCGATGAGCAGGTGATTTTTCTTTGGACAAGCCGAATAGTTTACGGACTGCTTTATCACGAAATGCAGTACGAAAGCAACCGTGTTTTGCGTGCGGGCGAAACATTTGATCTGTCGCCGATGCTTCGGGAAAGGTTTGGCAATTTTCATTTGATGATTCAGTCTATTATCGAACCGATTACGTTTTCTGATAGAAAACCATGGTCCATTACCGTATTTCCGTTAAAATATTCGGCGGATATTTTAAGTTACCGCGATGACGCCATCAATCTTTTGTTTCAGTTTGGTGTCAACGGATTTGGCTTCATCGCATGTCTTCAGGACAACGGAGTCATCAGTGAAAGTCAGCATGATATTCTGGAAAAAATGAAAGGAAATGTGCTGCATCCAATCCAATTTGAGGAACTGTATGCGCGTTTTCATTATTCAGATTACCTTTTGCAGTACAAACCAGAATACAACATTGTCCGTACGGATGGCGAAATAAAAATTGAAGCGCTGCCAGTTACCCCAAATGCCGGCAGACCGCTTTTTGGATTTTGGGATCAGGATATGTTTGCACAACTGCTTTCAAACTATTGGTCGGTGTATGGAATTCAGCGCGAAGATATCATCACGTTTCAAAAACCGTTTCTGAGTTTTCTCGAAAATCCCTATTCCGGCGAGTTTATCAATCCGGAAAATATCAATCTGCCTTATTAAAGCTAAAAAAATTCCCTCAAACGTAATTTGAGGGAATTTTAATTTCAAGTATTAAAGTGTAATACCGTCTTCCTGCAGTTCTTTGCTTTGGTATTCCTGCACGAGTTCTATCGCATTTGAAATGACGTCGCTTAAAGCAGTGATAAAAGTATTTTCCTCAGCAAGACTGATGGCATGCTTGAGCGCTTCGGTTTCTTTTGGGATAATTTCATAGCTTACGTCACGGCCTGATTCATGGATTCCGGTGATTACCAAACTGTTAATTTCTTCCTCGGTACGGCCGCGCAGATGCTTTTCGTTACGGATGATGATATGGTCAAACATTCTTCCGGCGATTTTTCCACACTCACGAATATCCTCATCACGCCGGTCGCCCACGCCTGATATAATTCCGATTTTCTTGGGTGAATCCACATTTTTTAAATAATCTTCAATGGCTTCGTAACCCGCAGGATTATGTGCAAAGTCAATGAGGACGTGGAATTTCTTAAATTTAAATAAGTTTAAACGTCCCGGCGTCAATGCCGCGCTTGGTATCAGCGTGCGAAGCGAGTTCGCAATATCTTCTATCGCAAAACCGTGGAGATAGGTCGCCAACGTGGCAGCCAAAACATTTGAAATCATGAAACGCGCCTTTCCCTCCATCGTGATAGGCACATTTCGCGCCTTTACGACGCGTATTTTCCAGTCGCCTTTTTTGATGGTGATGAAACCTTCCTCATAAACGCAGGTAATCTTTCCTTCTTTCGCGAATTTCCGGATAAACTCATTGTCTTCGTCTAAACTGAAAATTGCAATCTTCGAGTCAAGATCGGGCATCAGACGCATTGAATACGCATCATCCGCATTTAAAACACTCCAGCCCCCTTTTTTTACGGCATCCAGCACTACCCTTTTTACCTTCGTGAGATCCCGTAAATTGTGAATGTCATTCATTCCCAAATGATCTTCCTTAATATTGGTTAAAACGCCTATGTCGCACGAACTGAATCCTAAGCCTGAACGAAGAATTCCGCCACGCGCAGTTTCCAGCACCGCAAACTCAACAGTTGGATCTTTCAGAATAAATTCCGCAGATATTGGGCCTGTGGTATCACCTTTTGTCAGCATCGTATTCTGGATGTAAATTCCGTCGGAAGTTGTGAAGCCAACGCGATAACCATTATTTTTAACAATATGAGCAATCAAACGTGTGGTAGTGGTTTTTCCGTTTGTTCCTGTTACCGCGATAATCGGAATTCTGAATGGTTTTCCGGGCGGATAAAGCATATCCACCACCGGAGCGGCTACATTTCTCGGTAAACCTTCGCTTGGAGCCAAGTGCATCCTGAAGCCCGGAGCTGCATTGACTTCTATGATCGCGCCGCCGCTTTCCTTTAAAGGCTGTGTAAGATTTTGGGCCATAATATCGACGCCACATACATCCAAACCGATTATTTTCGATATCCTTTCGCACATCGTCACATTCTCGGGATGCACCATATCAGTAACGTCAATTGACGTTCCACCGGTGGAAAGGTTCGCTGTAGATTTAAGATAAACAATCTCACCTTTTTGAGGAATAGATTCAAGGGTATAATTCAGCTTTTCAAGAAGTTCATTGGTATCTTTATCTACAAGAATCTCGGTGAGCACATTTTCGTGGCCGTAACCGCGTCTGCTGTCCTGGTTCTCTATTTCTATAAGTTGCTGAAGATTCTGAACGCCGTCACCGACAACATGAGCAGGAACGCGTCTTGCTGCAGCCACCATTTTATGATTAATGACAAGAACACGGAAATCATACCCGGAAATATATTTTTCTACGATTACTTTCCGGGAGTAATTCTGTGCATGCTGCAGCCCGATGAGCGCGGATTCCCAATCATTAACGTTGATCGAAGAACCTTTGCCATGATTGCCGTCAAGCGGTTTCAAAACAATTGGGTAGCCAATTTTGCGGATAACTCTCTCCAGATCTTCGGGTTCAGTTACGAGCTCGCCTGTCGGAACCGGGATTGCGTTATCATCCAGCATTTTTTTCGTCAGTTCTTTGTTACAGGCCATTTCCACTGCAATCGAACTGGTTTTTCCTGTAATCGTTGCCTGAAAGCGCTGCTGATTAACTCCATAGCCGAGCTGAACGAGTGAGTTTCGGCCAAGACGGATCCACGGAATATTACGGGAGACAGCTTCTTCTACAATACTTCCGGTGGATGGGCCCAGCCTTTCCTGCTCACGAATTTCTTTAAGCTGCTGTATGCATGCATCAATGTCGTATTGCCGTCCATCAATCAGGTAACGCACCAACTCTACGGACTGCTCTGCCGCAAATACGCCACAATTGGCTTCCAGATAACTGAAGACCACATTATAAACGCCGGGCGTCTTGGTCTCGCGCGTGCGTCCAAAGCCTGTATCCATGCCAGCTAACGTTTGAATTTCAAGAGCGATATGCTCAATTACATGGCCCATCCAGGTTCCCATCTCAACTCGCTGAAAAAAGCCGCCGTGAACGCCTTCGGAACACCTGTGAGTTACAAGTGACGGTATCAGCTGCTCGAGTCTTTCTCGAAATCCATCAATTTTATTGGTCGGCAAATGTTCAAGTTCTTCCAGATCCAACCGCATCTGAATTAGCTTTTTACGTCGGATACTCCAGATATTCGGGCCTTTTAAAACCTGTATTTTTTCAATTTTCATAGTTTATTTTGATGTGATTAGCGACTTGTGTTAATAAGTAACAGAATCAAAGATAAAGGAAATGCTTAAAAATGTGCAACTATTTTTTTTGCACTTGGTTAAAAGTGAAAATCAAGAAAGGACAGAGCGCTACCGTCGGCCTGAAAATTGGTAAAGAAGGTTCTGAAAAACATAAATTTAGTAAATTTGCATTCTATGAAAGCAGTTGGGAAATTAATGATCATCGGAGGTGCGGTGAATAAAGGAAGTTTTGCAGAAACCGAATACGACCAAAATGTAGAGAAAAATCTTAATTTTTTTGAAAGAGGAATTCTCCGGAAAATCATCGATGAATCCCGGCTTAACAAAGATTCGGTAATCGAAATAATTACCACCGCTTCGCAAATTCCACAAATCGTAGGACCCGAATATAAAAAAGCCTTCGAATTTTTAGGTGCAAAAACCGTTAACATACTCGACATTCAAACGCGTGAACAGGCAAATAGCGACGCAATGGTGGCGCGTGCAAACGCCGCCGACGTTGTGATGTTCACAGGTGGCGATCAATTGAGACTTACTTCGATACTTGGCGGAACAAGGTTTCATGAAGCCATTCTGGTCAAATATCAGGAACAGAATTTCATTTATGCAGGTACTTCGGCCGGCGCTGCGGCGGCTTCGGAAAACATGATTTACCAAGGTTCGAGCAGCGAGGCACTCTTAAAAGGCGAAATAAAAACAACACAGGGACTTGGTTTTATAGAAAATGTGATCGTGGATACGCACTTTGTACAGCGTGGTCGGATTGGCAGGCTGTTCCAGTCGGTTGTAAACAATCCCAGAACGCTCGGCATTGGTCTCGGTGAAGACACTGGCCTCTACATCTCCGGCGACCGCATGACGGCAATTGGTTCCGGACTTGTAATCCTGGTGGATGGTAGGTTCATTAAAGATACCAACCTTACGAAAATTGAGCTTGGTCAACCGATATCAATCGACAACCTGACGGTACATGTGATGTCACAAAACGACTTTTTCGACCTTAAAACGAAAGAATTTACGATAGTGAATTCACAGTACAATCCGATTCCGCAGGACGCTTAAACTTTAAAATAATGAAAATTATAATACACGGCGGCTTTTTCTCCGAAAGCGATCAAAGTTCCGAAGTGAAGTCTGCAAAGCAGGAAGCATTAAAAAAGATCATTGAAAAATCCTACTTATATCTAAAAGAGCATTCTGCAGAGGAAGCCGTTGTCTATGCCGTTTCGCTGCTTGAAGATGACGAACTGTTCAATGCCGGCACCGGCTCCCAGATTCAGAGTGACGGCAAAATAAGGATGAGTGCGTCACTGATGAACGGTCAGACGCAAAGATTTTCCGGCGTCATTAATATTCAGAATGTAAAAAACCCAATCGAGATAGCTCAGGCTTTAAAAGCTGAGGACGACCGTGTATTAGGCGGACAGGGCGCCAACCAATATGCAGCTGAAAAAGGCTTCGAAAAATATTCGACAGAAACTCCAAAACGCCGTGCTGAGTATGAAGAAAAGCTCAAAAACGGCGGAAAAGGGACTGTAGGTTGCGTGGCTCTCGACCAGAAAGGCGATCTTGCCGCTGCTACTTCTACAGGTGGTAAAGGTTTTGAAATCGTTGGACGCGTGTCTGATTCTGCTACCGTTGCCGGAAACTTCGCAAACCAATTCTGCGCTGTGAGCTGTACGGGCGTTGGCGAAGATATTGTGAGCAATGCCACAGCTGCAAAAATTGTCACACGGGTCACCGACGGATTAAGTTTAAATAAGGCTTTTGAAAAAACCTTTGCGGAACTGAAAGAAATCAATGGTTTTGCCGGGGCCATCGCGATCGATAAAGACGGCAACATTTTTCATCAGGATTCCGAACCCACGATGGTTTTTGCAAGTTTTGACGGTTCTGATCTTGAAATATTTAAATAAAACTTTTCCGCTTAATTTTTAGTTTGATCAGGATTGCATAATTATTGTAACCTGCATTGAAATTAAAAAAGTAAAAACATGAAAAATTTATTTGGTTTCGCCATTTTAGGAATGCTGCTCATGAGCGCATGCGTTCAGAAAGAAGAAAAACGTGATGAATTCAAAGAAAATCACAGCGTAGAAGAAGCGCGTAATTCCGGCGTTGATTCTGCCGCACTGGAGTCTACACAATCTCCGGTACAATAAAAAGTAAAAATGCCCCAACTTAACTGGGGCATTTTTTATAGGTCTGGGTTTTATTTAATAATTAAAAAGAACAGATCCCCACGTGAATCCGCTTCCAAAAGCAGAAAGCAGCACAAGGTCTCCCCTTTTCACTTTGCCTTCCGAAATCGCTTCACTCAAAGCGATCGGAATTGAGGCGGCTGTTGTGTTTCCGTATTTTTGAATATTATTAAATACTTTCTCATCGGGCAAACCCATTTTTTGCTGTACGTATTGTGCAATGCGCAGATTCGCCTGATGCGGAATAAACATATCCAGATCTTCCACAGTTTTTCCGGCATCCGTTAAAGCTTCCATCATTGTCTGCGGAAAACGTGTCACAGCATGTTTGAAAACAAAATTTCCATTCATCACCGGATAAATTTCCGCGTTGGTGACGTTTTCAGGTTCCAGGCGCATTCTGTCGCTCCATCCATATTTAGATCCCGGAAACTTCGTGCAAAGTTCATCGGCGTACTTCCCTTCAGAATGCATATTCACAGATAAAATATCACCTGCATCGTCGCTTTCAGCAGCAGATAAAACTACCGCGCCCGCACCGTCGCCGAAAATTACAGAAACTCCACGGCCTTCATCGGAAAAATCAAGTCCGAAAGAATGCGTCTCTGCACCTACAACCAATATGTTCTTATAGGTTTTAGATTTAATGAATGCATTAGCCACGCTCATCGCATACACAAATCCGGAACATTGGTTTCTTACGTCCAGCGCGCCCACGGTGTCACAGCCCAGCATTTCCTGCAAAAGCACACCACAGCCGGGGAAATAATAGTCTGGTGAAAGTGTTGCGAAGACAATATAATCGATGTCTTTTGGGGTGAGTCCTGCCATGTCAAGAGCTTTTTCGGACGCTTTAAAACCAAAATATGCGGTTGTTTCCTTGGCGTCATTCCTGTTTTCGCGGTGTCTGCGCTCCTTTATACCTGTTCTTTCCGTGATCCATTCATCGCTGGTGGTCATCAGTTTAGCGAGGTCGTGATTGGTCACAATATTTTCCGGTACGTAATGGCCAATACCCTTGATTGTACTTTTTATCATGCAAAAATTCTTTTTGCAAAGATAATTTTATTTAATTCACAGCTGCGCATATGAGAAGGCCGGATAATCGCTAATTTTGTTTAATGCCAATAGAAACAGTTTATAAGAACCAGCATTGTGAATGGATCGACGTGGAAGCGCCCACGCTAGAGAACCTTATATTTCTGGAGGAGACGTACGGAATCAATATGCTGTTGCTGGAAGACACGATGGATCCGAATCACCTTCCAAAATTTGAGGAAGACAATGGTGTGACCTTCTTTCTGTTACGTGAAAATACAAAACTCGAACGCCGTGCGTTAAATACATTAAGCGATATTTCCACCAAGCTTGGTATTTTTCTGAAAGATGACATCATCATTACTATTCACCGCATGAAAAATTTAAGCATTTATGAACTGCAGACGGAAATAAAGGCGAGCAGGGAAATTTTACGCAGACCTGACGACATCGCACTTGCGCTCGCACTCAAGGTTATGAAATCATATGACGACGAGTCTCAAAGGTTGCTGGAAATAATGGATCATATCGAAAATGACATTTTTCTGCGAAACAACGGAAACAGCAAGCTGATCCGCCAACTTTACAGTTTGAAACGAAGAAGCAGCCTGAATGCCCGCATCTTGCACGTTTCCGGTGGAATTATAGATCAGTTTAAAAAACTAACAATCAACGATTCTGAGTTTATTAACCTTAAAGATAAGCATGACGACGTAATCACAGATTTTGAGCATCTTACTTCCCAGTCAACGAACCTGATTTCAATGTTTCTGGCGATGAGCGACCAGCGCGCCAATCAGGTCATGAAGGTACTAGCCATCTATTCGATGTATTTCTTCCCGATCACATTTATTGCCGGAATTTACGGTATGAATTTCGACAATATGCCGGAACTTCACGAACCGTTCGGCTATTTCATCACACTTGGGCTGATGGTGCTCATCGTGGTCATTACATTTATCTATGTCCGCAGGAAGCGCTGGTAATTTTTGTTAAAATAAATAAAATTTACTTTAGACGTACATTTAATTAAAAAAATAAAGCAGTGTTGTTATAAATTATTAAATTTGAGCAAACTAACAACACAACCATGAAAAAAAAATTTATTCCACCGCAAAGAATTTCTGCTGCTTTATTATTCTTCTTTTGGCCTTCATAGAGATTGATTAATAAGTTATGGAAAATTTCTTTGCCCTCATTATCGGTGTTGGCGGAGATCTTCCTGCCACAGTTGCCGATGCTACCGCCATTTACGAGCTGCTGAGTGATCCCCAGAAAGGCGGTTTTACAAAAGAAAATATTGAATTATTAACCGAAGAAAAGGCTTCTAAACAACATACAATAGCTGCACTGGACAGAATAGTTGCCCGTAGCATGGCGACAGCGCACTCCACGGTTTTGATTTATTATTCCGGCCACGGGCTGAAAATTCCACGTGAAGAGGATCCGCAAATTTTTGACTTTTATCTTAAAACTTCTGGTGCCGACAGGACGAGGAAAGAAGAGACGATGCTCAGTGGAAATATTTTTTCGGAGAAAATCAACCTGATCGCAGCAGAAAAAATTTTAGTTTTACTCGACTGCTGTCACGCCGACGGTATGAAACCTCAAAAAATTTCTGTCTTTGAAGAAATGGTTATTCCTGTTGAATCTTCGAACCGGCTCCTGCTCGAAAAATTGCACGGCGGCGAAGGACGAGTCTTCATTTCTGCATGTGATGACGACGAGCAATCGGTGATTTTGCCGGGATCCAGCAACAGCCTGTTTACCGAAGTTTGTCTTGAAATCTTTAACGGAAATCTGTCACCTACAGAGGAGTTTGTAAGCGTGGTGGACCTGATTTATTTTGTCGTAAAAGAAATTCCCAAACGCGTCCTGCCATTTCGCCATACCCAAAGACCCATTATAACAGAAGTAAAGAACCTTTCGCCCGATTATTTTGTCTGCCGAAACGGAAACTATAAACCAAGCCATGCTGAGCTTGAAGATTTTGAAACTGACAATACAACGGAAAGAATGGCTTTCATCTCCGGATACGATAATAAAATCTAATAAAAACATAACGATGGAAATTTTAGATAAAAACGGAAAACTGATTCCACAACTCATTACGAAAGGAAACGAACAAAATCCGTGGGATGCCGCACACGAC
>JAEZYN010000133.1 GCA_023419095.1 Bacteroidota bacterium
CTGTGCCAGCTGTATCCAGATGATGTTGACCACGAAAATAAAAAACAGGACGCTGAATATGAACAGGAACGGGCCAAAGAAAGATTTGATGACGTAGCCGTCGAGTTTTTTAAACATGCCGCAAATTTACCAAAAAACTAAGTATTGTAAGTTGTCATCATTCCTAAAAAAGCCCTTCCGAAAAGAAAGGGCTATAGAGAATATTTTTTTTAAAGTTCCGTGACAATGTAGTTTTTGTACTGATCTTTATCAAATGTAAACGTTGAACTGTTCAGTTTTTGGTTTTCTTTATAATCGCTGATGGCAATTACCGAAACTGAATTGTCTTTGCCGAACTGCTCCAGTTTTACGAGCTGGTTTTTCGCACTGTTGACAAACAGGTTTACTTCTTTGATGCCGTTATTTTTGGTTGGAACTAATTTTATTCGGTCTGCACGTACGCCGTTAACGGTAATTTTCCCTAAATACTGCACATTGTAGCCCTTTTTATATTCTTCAATGTAAGTTAAAGGCGAAAACATCTGGTCGGAACCTGAAGGTTTTGCAATAGTGACTTCCTGGTCCTCAGCGGAAACATTGTAGATTTTGTTTCCGTCGTAGATCTGTTCGGTTCCCATTATTTTCAGTTTGTAACGGTCGCCGGCGGAGTAGAAGATTCCGGGTTCGGTCTTCGTCACTGTTTTTCCGCTACCTGTTCCGTATACAAATTTAAAATACACGTTATTTTTAGATTTGTAGGTTTTGGCTACCGCATCAAGTAGATTTTTCGCTTTCGCATCTATTTTCTGCGCCGAAAATGTGCTCGTAGTAGCAAACGTGAAGAGGGCAAGAGTAATATTTCTAAATAGGCTTTTCATTCTTTTGATTTTGCTTTTTGATTGAATTATTGGAATAAAGTTAAACCTTTGTTTAAATTTTAAAATTATTTTCGCAATTCTTCCAAAAATTGTTCCAAAGAATTAAGGTCGCTGATCTGAACTTCACGTGCTTTTGCGCCGTTAAAACCGCCCACAATACCGCTCGCTTCCAGTTGATCCATGATGCGTCCGGCGCGGTTGTAGCCAAGTTTCAGCTGACGCTGCAGCATCGATGTAGAGCCTTGCTGCGTAGAAACGATGATGCGTGCTGCATCTTCAAAAAGGGCATCTTTTTCATTCGGGTCGAAGGCGGCGACATTTGAAGTGTTTTCTTCGCTTGAGTATTCCGGAAGCATGAAAGCGCTGGCATAGCCCTTCTGTTCACCGATAAACTCCGCAATTTTCTCCACTTCAGGCGTATCCACAAAAGCGCACTGCAGGCGCAGGATTTCATTGCCGTTAAAATACAGCATATCACCTTTCCCGATCAGCTGATCAGCGCCGGGAGAATCTAAAATTGTACGCGAGTCTACACTCGAAATTACGCGGAATGCCGCTCGGGCAGGGAAGTTGGCTTTGATCATACCCGTGATGACGTTTACCGAAGGCCGCTGTGTAGCTACAATTAAGTGGATTCCAACAGCTCTGGCCAACTGTGCAAGTCTAGCGATCGGTAATTCAACCTCTTTCCCTGCGGTCATTATCAGATCTGCAAATTCGTCAACCACCAAGACAATATAAGGTAAGTAGCGGTGGCCGTTTTCGGGATTCAGCTTTCTTTCGCTGAATTTTTTGTTGTATTCCTTTAAATTTTTGCAGAATGCATTCTTAAGGAGGTCGTAGCGCTGATCCATTTCTACGCAAAGCGAATTCAGCGTGTTGATTACCTTATGCGTATCTGTTATGATTGCGTCATCGCCGTCGGGTAGCTTTGCCAGATAATGTCTTTCGATCTTGGAATAAAGGGACAGTTCTACTTTTTTCGGATCCACCATTACGAATTTCAGTTCGCTGGGATGTTTTTTATAGAGTAGGGAAGTGAGGATCGCGTTGATACCCACGGATTTTCCCTGTCCGGTTGCACCCGCCATGAGAAGGTGCGGCATTTTGGAAAGGTCGGCCATGAAGATATCATTCGAAATCGTTTTACCGAAAACCACCGGAAGATCCATGTCCGTATTCTGGAATTTCTGCGACGCGATAACGCTGCGCATTGAAACCATCGACGGATTTTTGCGTGGGACTTCAATACCGATGGTTCCTTTGCCGGGCATTGGCGCGATGATCCTGATGCCAAGAGCTGAAAGGTTTAGTGCGATGTCGTCCTGAAGTTTCTTAATTGATGCAACGCGAATTCCGGCTTCGGGAACAATTTCGTAGAGCGTAACGGTGGGTCCCACTGTCGCTTTTATTTCGGCGATGCCTACGTTAAAGTTTTTAAGTAATCCAACAATCTTGTTCTTGTTTTCTTCCAGTTCTTCACGGTTAATCGCGATTTCTTCATTGCCATAATCGCGCAACAGATCGATCGGCGGCATCTGAAAATTAGCCAGATCAAGCTTGTGGTCGTAAAGTCCGTGTTTTTCCACCAGTTCGTTTGATTTTTTATCGTGATCATCCAAAACATCGTGGGTTTGCGCAACTTCAACTTTAAAATTAATGTCGTCGTCACCGGTCAGGTTTATCTTTCCGTCAAATTTTTCGGCGGGACCTTCATCAAATGAGGTCTCGTTCGGTGTTCTTATCGTTTCAAAACTGTTGTTAATTTCTACAGGCGGAAAATCTTTAATGACAACAGAAGCGGGCGGAACAGGCACCACGGGTGTAGCTTCCACAGCAAGATCGGCAGGCTCTGAATCTAAGTCATCATAGTCTTCGAGTTCCTGGTCGGCCTCAAATTTTTCAGCCGATTTCGGCATCATCGCCTTTACGCGGCCGACCGTGTTGGCATTCAGATCGTCAAGTTTTGATTTTACGTTATTCGGATTTAAATTAAATTCAAGAATAAAATACAGTCCTATACTTACCACAAGCACCAGCCAAAGGCCGGCAGTCCCGATTACCGAGTTCAGAAATTCCATGATTTGGTAACCGTAAACGCCACTTAAAACACCTTCACCACGTGTTATCGCACCCAGAAATATCGGTAGCCAACAAATGAAAAATAACGAATGGCCAATGGTTTTCCAGGGTTTGAAATAATTCTTTTTAAGTATAATAAGACCGAAAACAAGATACAGGAAAGCCACGATGAATGCCGCCAGACCAACGCTTTCAAAAATAAAAAGATTACCCAGCCAGTCGCCGGCTTTGCCAAAAAAATTTGAGGATTTTACGGTTTTGTCGAGCATCGTTCCGGCCTGGCTCTGGTCTGCCTGCCAGTTCATCAGATATGAAATGAATGAGAACGTAAGTACAACCGAGATGAGCAGGAACAGCACACCGAAAAATATACGTGGCCGGGAAAGTGTTTTGCTTTGTGAAACGCCTTTTGCAGGCGGGGTTTTCGTGTTTTTTTCCATAGTATCAGTGTGGGCAAATTTAAAAAATAAAATTTAACAATCTCAGACAAACCATAGTTTTTGTGGGGTGAAAAGAAGGTCCAAATAGTGCTAAATCTTAATTTAATTTAAATCAATCACCTTTTTCGGAATGCATTTTGGACTCGATGCCAGACACCTTTAAAAACATTAAAAATGGACAATAATAATTTCAAAAAATCACAGGATTTTGCCAATGTTGATAAAAATTTGAACGATAACGCAGCCAACGACGAGCAAAATGCGATTGAAAATTCGGAAGTAAAGATTAAAGATGTCCGAAATCCGGAAGTGACACAGGAAAATTTCGTTAAAGACGCGGAAAACGCAGTGCCGCCCGAAGCCTGGCAAAACCAGAAAAAAGCCTATAATGATGCCTGGGAAAACAACAAGAACCAGCAGTTAGGCGAGGAAATGTAAATTTTAAACTTTAAAAAAAATTATAATATGGCACCCGAAAATAATCAAAGCGAACAGGATGAGCGTCTCCGCGAAATGGATTACAGCCCTGAAAATGATATTTTTAATCAGGAAGAACATGTCCCAATTGACGGGGACGGAAATCCGATATTAGACGAAACTCCGCAGGTAACAGATGTTGGTGACATTCTGGACGTCCCTGTGCCGGAAGATGAAGAAGGCGTTGTGATGGATGGTGTGGGTCCTGAAGATGAAGAAAATGATTTTTACAGTTTGAGCGACAACGCCGACGATCACGAATCTGAAAATGAAGATATTCTAGGATAGTTTTCAAACTAAAAATACTTCCCGCCTTGCGCGGGATTTTTTTATGCTTATTTTTGGAGCTGTTCACCAAAGCTTAAAGTAAAACGAATGCATATGACCTTTCAGGAGCAAATCTCACAGGGGATTCCCGCCGAACTGCCTCAGCCAAAATCTTACGATTCTTCCATCAATCACGCGCCAAAACGAAAAGAAATTTTAACGCCGGATGAGAAAAAACTCGCGCTGAAAAACGCGCTGCGTTATTTCGAGCCTAAATTTCATGCGGAACTGTTGCCCGAGTTCAGGGAGGAACTCGAGAACTATGGAAGGATTTATATGTACCGTTTCCGTCCCGATTATGAGATGAAGGCACGCCCGATATCCGAATATCCAGGAAAGTCTGAACAGGCGAAAGCCATTATGCTGATGATCCAGAACAATCTGGATTATGCTGTAGCTCAACATCCCCATGAACTTATTACTTACGGTGGTAACGGTGCGGTATTCCAAAACTGGGCGCAATACCTGCTTACAATGAAATACCTCGCTGAAATGACGGACGAGCAGACACTTACAATGTATTCGGGCCATCCGATGGGTCTGTTTCCGTCGCATAAAGACGCGCCAAGAGTTGTGGTAACGAACGGGATGATGATTCCGAATTACTCAAAACCGGACGACTGGGAAAAATTTAATGCACTCGGCGTTTCCCAATACGGACAAATGACCGCGGGAAGTTATATGTACATCGGCCCGCAGGGAATTGTTCACGGAACTACGATTACAGTTCTGAATGCATTCAGAAAAATAAAAAAATCACCAAAAGGCGGGCTTTTCGTCACCTCAGGACTGGGCGGAATGAGCGGTGCCCAGCCGAAGGCCGGAAATATTGCAGGCTGCATTACCGTTTGTGCAGAAGTAAATCCTAAGATTACAAAGATCCGCTATGAACAAAAATGGATTGATGAGATCCATAAAGAGATCGACAGTCTGGTGAGCCGCGTTAAAATCGCCAAAGAAAATGGTGAGACCGTATCGCTCGCTTATCTCGGAAACGTGGTAGAGGTCTGGGAAAAATTTAAGCAAGAAAATTTAACAATAGACATTGGCTCCGACCAGACTTCGCTGCATAATCCGTGGGCCGGTGGATATTACCCAGTGGGGATTACATTTGAGGAGTCGAATAAAATGATGGCGGAAGATCCCGACCTATTTAAAGAAAAAGTTCAGGAAAGTTTAAGAAGGCATGCTGCCGCAATAAACAGTCATACAGCAGAAGGAACCTATTTTTTCGATTATGGAAACGCATTTCTGCTCGAAGCCAGCCGCGCAGGTGCCGATATTATGGCTGAAAATGATATTGATTTCCGCTATCCAAGTTACGTGCAGGATATTATGGGACCGATGTGTTTCGACTACGGTTTTGGTCCGTTCCGATGGGTATGTACAAGCGGAAAGCCGGAAGATCTGCAGAAGACGGATGACATCGCATCAGCGGTTCTTGAAGAGATAATGAAGAATTCGCCGGCAGAAATCCAACAGCAAATGCAGGACAATATTACATGGATTAAGGGTGCACAGCAAAATAATCTGGTGGTAGGCTCGCAGGCACGAATTCTCTATGCGGATGCTGAAGGACGTATGAAAATTGCCGAAGCCTTTAATAAAGCCATTGCCAACGGAGAGATTGGCGCGGTGGTTTTAGGCCGCGATCACCATGATGTGTCCGGAACCGATTCACCGTACCGTGAAACATCTAATATCTACGACGGCTCCAAATTCACTGCGGATATGGCGATACAGAACGTTATTGGCGACAGTTTCCGCGGCGCGACCTGGGTTTCGATTCACAACGGCGGCGGCGTAGGCTGGGGCGAAGTGATCAACGGTGGCTTCGGTATGTTACTTGATGGCAGCGCTGAAGCTGACCGCAGATTAAAATCAATGCTTTTTTGGGATGTGAACAACGGAATTTCGCGCAGAAGCTGGGCCCGAAATGAAGGCGCTGTTTTCGCCATTAAAAGAGCGATGGAAATTGAACCTAATCTTAAGGTCACGCTGCCGAATTTTGTGGATGAGAGTCTTTTTCAATTTGAAATTTGAATCTGAGTTAAGTTTAAAATTGGACCACTGATTTAAACGGATCCCCGAGGGGTAAGCGCACTGGGCGGCGAGATTCACGGCTTCAAAAACGATGTTTCGCTTGGCGGTTACGGCCCGACTATTATTAAATATTACATGATAGCCGGAGATAGCTTTAAACGATATTACCAATAACATGACAGTCAACACCTTCCGGGGCGGGACATTTTCCACCACCACCAATGGATGCGTTAAAATAACGGATGCCAAAAATCGTGTTGCAAAGGTAGTGACGACCGATTTACAGTGCAGCAACGGTATTATTCATGTGCTCGAAAAAGTACTCTTGTGTTAGTTTGCCGTTGAAGATTTTCAGTTCAGCACGGGCGCAAATGTCGCTGCGCAACAACATATCGCTGGCAAACGTGGGAGGCGATTTTGGTATTGTTGGCAGCGAACCGCTTGATTCACGTGGTCTCGGTGAAACCTACGGTATCGAATTTCTGGCTCAAAAGCGGACGGTGAGCGACTTTTACGGAATAATTGCCTACACGTTCGGTTATTCTCAGTTTTCTGATGCGGGCGACCGCTTGCTTCCGTCAAGCTGGGATTCGCGGCATATTCTCACGGCCACAGCCGGAAAATATTTTAAACGTAACTGGAACATCCGTGCAAGATTTCGCCTGCAGTCCGGTTTGCCCGAAACACCTTACGATCTTCAGCGAAGCGCGTTGGTCAACATATGGAATATTGCGAACGGGCCAGTGCAGAATTTTGAGTTGTTAAATTCAGCGCGTGGAAATCTTTCACATCAGCTCGATCTTCGCGGTGAGAAAAAATGGATTTTCAAAAAATGGCAGCGTACCGCTTATGTGAATTTGGTGAATATGTACGGTTCTGCAAGTCCAAGTGGCCTACCCGTCGTGAATCTTCAGCGTGACGCACAAAACAACCGTATTACAGCGAACCACAGGCGCCGCAGGACGAACAGTAATGTACTTGAAACCGGCTCAGCCGACAGGTCGACACCGTTACCTTATTTTGGTTTTATATTCGAATTCTAAAACAAAACTCCGCGAATTTCGCGGAGTTTTGTTTTTCTATCCTAAGACCGTAACCGAGTTCTGAAGCATTTCGTAAATGGCGTCCCGGCCGTTTTCGGGTTTCACATTCACCGCACGGGTTCCGTTGAAGTGCAGGCAGGTAATGTATCCAAGCTGAACCGCATCGAGGCAGGTAAATTTCACGCAGTAATCCAGTGCCAGACCTACTATTTCGACAAGTTGGATATCGTGATATTTCAGGAAATCATCCAAACCGGTTTTCACGAAATGGTTGTTGTCCTGAAAACCGCTGTAGCTGTCTACATCGCTGTTTTTTCCTTTTTGTATAATGTGCGTGGCTTTGCTTATGTTGAGGTCTTTGTGAAATTCTGCGCCGACACTTCCCTGAACGCAGTGGTCTGGCCACATAAACTGCGGAATTCCGTTGAGCGTGATGGTGTCGCCCACTTTTCGTCCGTTATTTGAAGCAAAACTTTTATGGTCTGCAGGATGCCAGTCCTGGGTTAATACAATTTGATCGTACTCGTTTTCTTGCATCAACAGGTTGATGTATGGAATGATTTCCTGTGCGCCCGGAACAGCCAGTGCGCCGCCTTCGCAAAAATCGTTTTGAACATCGACGATGATCAGTGCTTTTTTCATACCTAAATTCTTTTATTATGTAAAATAACCGTTGTAGGGTATACTTTTTAAATATTAAATTTACCGTAGTAATGGCAAATGTTCAGCCAACCGGCATAGTGCGACAAATCGTCAACAAATTCTGAAAAAATGGATCCTTTAGAAAATAAAAAATACCCACTCGGCAGATTTCGCCAGCCTGAAACCGTTTCAGATCTGGACCTGGAAGAGCATATTGAAACCATCAAAAAGTTTCCTGATAAGCTGAGATGTACGTTAAAAACATTTTCCGAGGAAATGCTTGATACGCAATACCGGAGCGGTGGCTGGACAGTGCGGCAGCTGATAAATCATCTCGCCGACAGCCACATGCACAGTTTTTGCCGGTTCAAACTGGCAGTCACAGAAGACAATCCGACCATAAAACCCTACGACGAGGCTAAATGGGCCGAACTTCAGGATAGCCGTTGCGAACCTGTGAAAGGCGCGCTCACTTTGCTTGAAGGATTGCACTGTCGCTGGGCACATTTACTCAAAACCATGACTAACAGGGATTTCGATCGCACATTCTACCATCCGGAACAGAACATGAAGATCGTACTGCGGGAGAGTCTTGCTTTTTATGCCTGGCACTGCAATCATCATTTTGCGCAGATTTCTGCTTTAATGAAAGAGAAAGCCTGGGCATGAGACATAGCTTGAGCAATCCTGAAGATGTAGCAGAAATAAAACGCAGGTTAAACCAAGTTACTGAAGAGTCCCCGCGAAAATGGGGCCAAATGGACAGTGCACAGATGTTGCGGCATTGCGACAAAATATTGCAGGTCGGACTGCAGAAAGTGGTGTTGCCCGAACCTCATTTTATTTTTAAATGTGTTGGCATCTGTACCAAAATAACAATGAAAGTCTGTAACCACGGCATTCCGCCGAACATGCCGACTTTTGACGTGGTGAAATTAAAAGAAAATTGTAATTTTGAGAGGGCGAAGGCAAATTTACTGATGACTTTTGACGAGTTTCTGCATGCTTTGGAAGCTGATACTTTGCTCGAGAGGCATGTTCTTTTCGGTAAAATGTCGCAGCATGACTGGGCTTTCCTGCAATACAAACATTTAAATCATCATCTTAAACAATTTGGAGTATGAGTTTTTTAGATAAAATTTTAGGCAAAACATCCACACCGGAATCTTCACCGGACTTTTGGAAATACATTGAATCAGAAGCAGATCTTGAAAAGGCAATTGCTGAATCTTCCGAACGGAAAGTGGCGATTTTTAAACATTCCACACGTTGCCATATCAGCAAAACGGTCCTCAGAAATTTTGAAAGGGAAGTGCAGGAATCACCAGCCGATGTTTCTTATTATTTTCTTGATTTGCTGGAGTACAGACCTGTTTCAAACAAAATTGAGCATGACCTTGATGTTGTGCACCAAAGCCCTCAGCTCATCGTGCTGAAAGACGGCAGGGCAGTAAACAACATGTCTCACCAGGGTATTTCCATAAAGGGAATTTAAAATCACCGACACATAACTATGGAAAATATTCAGGCTTACCTCTCTGAGGTTCTGCAAATGCCGGGAGACGCCATCAACCTGTGCAGCTCGTTTTATGTGCCGATAACAGTAAATAAAAACGAGTTACTACTGCGTGCGGGTGAGGTGTGCAAAGGAACGTATTTTGTGGAAAAAGGCTTGCTGCGGATGTATTCAATCGACAAAAACGGCAAGGAGCATATCATACAGTTTGCGCCTGAGAAATGGCTGATATCAGACCGAAGTTCACTTTATTTTAACGAAAAGTCCGATTATTATATAGAAGCGGTGGAGGAGAGCCAGGTGCTTATTTTAGATGCTGATTTTTTTACCAACATCAATTTACATTTTCCGAACACGTCAGAAAACAATGATTTGCTTTTGCAAAAACATATCCGGAATCTGCAAAACCGCGTCAATTCGCTGCTTTCGGATACGGCGGAAGAGCGCTATCTTGATTTCATCAGAATGTATCCCGATATTTTGCAACGTGTGCCGCAGTGGATGGTGGCGTCTTATCTTGGCATAACTCCCGAGAGCCTGAGCCGTGTGAGGAAAGAACTGGCGAGGAAAAATTTTCAGCCGTCATAAAAAAAAGGAACTCGCGAGAGTTCCTTTCTGTTTTTAATTCCAATTATTTACCAAGATACGATTTCAAAATCTTGCTTCTGGTATTATGTTTTAATCTTTTTATGGCTTTTTCCTTGATCTGGCGAACACGTTCGCGTGTAAGATCAAAAGTTTCACCAATTTCTTCCAAAGTCATCGGATGTTTGCCGTTCAAACCGAAATAGAGCCTTACCAAATCAGCCTCGCGCGGCGTCAATGTCTGTAACGCCCGCTCAATCTCGATCTGAAGAGATTCGAGCATGAGCTCTTTATCAGGACTCGGCGATTCACCTGAACGCAGAACGTCATAAAGGTTAGAATCTTCACCTTCTACCAACGGCGCGTCCATCGAAAGGTGACGGCCGGAGTTTTTCATCGATTCCTTAATATCATCCTCACTCATATCCAACACTTCGGCAAGTTCTTCCGGTGATGGAGGTCTTTCGTTTTCCTGCTCAAGGTGCGCGTAGGCTTTGTTGATTTTGTTGATGGAACCGATTTTGTTCAGGGGAAGCCTTACAATTCTCGACTGTTCGGCCAATGCCTGCAAAATCGACTGGCGGATCCACCAAACAGCGTAGGAGATAAATTTAAAACCTCTTGTTTCATCATATCTTTTCGCGGCCTTCATCAAACCGAGATTTCCTTCATTAATCAGATCGGGCAGTGACAGACCCTGGTTTTGATATTGTTTCGAAACTGAAACCACAAAACGAAGGTTTGCTTTTATCAGTTTCTCAAGCGCCACGCGGTCACCGGCGCGAATTTTCTGGGCAAGTTCTACCTCTTCGTCTGC
Organism: Bacteroidota bacterium; assembly: GCA_023419095.1. Taxonomy (GTDB): domain Bacteria; phylum Bacteroidota; class Bacteroidia; order Flavobacteriales; family Weeksellaceae; genus Kaistella. Next base: position 10,830 of record JAEZYN010000133.1, read on the forward strand.
GGTGATCAGATCTACTTTACCGATTTCCTGCAAATACTTGTCCAGGGAAGCGGTTTCCCGGTTGGTAACCTGCTTTGTAATTTTTAGCTGTCTCATCTTATTTCTGTAGCACATCCACTTTAGGACTGCAATCTATTATACGTCGCGTTATAAGGAAAGGTTACAAAAAATAAAAAACTCATTCTGTTCTTCACAGAATGAGTTTAAAAAAATCAATAAGAGTGTCAATTATTTAATGATTAATTTAGTTGTTTGGCTCTTTCCTCCGGAAATAATCTGCAGCATATATACGCCGGTTTTCGCGTTGATTGATACCGTATTTTTGCCTTTTGCAACAGTACCGCTATAGATTTTTCTTCCGCTCATGTCTGAAATTAAAATTTCTCCTTTTGCGGAAGCATCGAGTGCAAAGTTTCCGTTGCTTGGGTTTGGATAAATTTTTTCGATCAGCTGCGCCGCATTTGCCGTTGCCAAAGGTTCTGCACATAAAAAGGGTTTATAATCTACCAGACCTTTTGTCACGTCATCTGCGTTATGAAAAATTACTTCTTCTACTATGGCTTCAGTGGATAATTCACCTTCTCTCCAGCAGTTGTTCTCCGCGCTGATGGGATTTGCCGTGTTATTGTAAAGTGCATAGATCTGCCCGCCGTTTCCGTTGTTTGCAAAAATATTCTGACCTAAACTGCCCAGTGTCCCGCCACCAAGATCAGCACGAGCGGTGCCGATGATGGTGATGCCCCAAAGACTGCCCCGGATAATGTTTTTTTCGATTTTGATCGCCATCTCCTGACTTCCGCTGCCGGAAAGTGAGATGCCACTGCCTCCGTTGTTCGGATTTGGTTCTGTATTGTTATCTGTGAGGATGTTATTTGAAATTGAACCTGAAGAATTATTGCCGGCTACTGTGATTCCGTAGCGGTTATCTTTAATGATATTTCCTTCAATCACCGGGTGATTTTCAACGCCAAGCAGCGTGGAAACTGAAACTCCGCCTACGCGCGTCAGCGTCCGGTCACCAATAATAGTATTATTTAGGATTCTTGTTGTGCCAGTTCCACTGGGTCCCATGTTGATCTGCGGGCGGTTCGAATTTCCCTTGGTATTACCGTAAAGATAGTTGCCGGTAAATTCAAGCGCGACAGACTGGTTGGCACCGGATCCTACAGCAGGCAGTTCATTTTCGAGGAACTGAGAGTTGCGAATTATCGGGTTTCCGGTAGAAAAATTAATTGATGCGCCAGTAACAAGGCCGGATTTAAAATATCTCACGGTAGAGTTTTCCATCAGAAAATTTCCTGTAAGTGCCTGAATACCACCTCCATATTCGAAAACAGTATTTTTAATGATAACATTTGCTGTAGATTCCAGCCTGATTCCTTTAAAGATATTGGCAGGATCTGTGGCTGTAATCAACAGATCTGTCGCGGTAGTGTCGTAGTTTCCCGCAATGTTCAGCTGAATACCGCTGTCAATTTTCAAAGTGGTGTTTTCGTCCATCATCAGGGCATCACCTTCCGATATAGTAATGTTTGACGTCATCTGATAGCCTGCTCCTGTGTTCACCAAAACAGTAGGTGCCGCAGCAGAAAGTGAGGACAGATTGTACGTTACGCCGGTACCCGGACTTATAAACTGAGAAAACGCAAATGCCGAAAGCATTGTGGAGAATAGAATAGAAATCTTCTTCATTATAAAAATAGTTTTTTCAAAGTTACTAATATATAAAGAAAACCTTATGCTGCGAATGTTAACTAAAGCTTTAAAATCATACTTTTGAAAATAAAATTTAGGTTTAAATGCAATTTTCACCACTTATTGTCGGCACCATGCGCTGGGGAACTTGGGGCGCCAATCATTCCGAAAAACAGGTTCAGCATTTACTTGAAACTGCTTTTGCTGAAGGCCTGACAACTTTTGATCATGCGGATATTTACGGTGATTATACGGGTGAAAAATTGTTTGGAAACGCGTTTCAGATTTCTTCGGTTCCGCGCGACTCTATACAGCTGATTACAAAATGCGGAATTGAAATGCCATGTGAAAACCGACCATTCAAAATAAAATCTTACAATTATTCACAGGAATATATTGTAAAGTCCGTTGAAAACAGCCTTCGAAATTTAAGGACCGACTATCTGGATCTTTTGTTGCTGCACCGCCCGTCGCCTCTGATGAACCCGGTTGAAATCGCGGAATCTTTTGAAAAATTAAAAAATGATGGAAAGGTTAGACATTTCGGCGTGTCCAATTTTTCAGCTTCACAGTTTGAAATGATCGACAACGTTTTCCCACTTGTTACCAATCAGATCGAGATTTCGCTCAACCATACAAAAGCTTTTTACGACGGTACTTTGGATCAGCTCATGAAGAAGAAACTTCGTCCGATGGCTTGGTCGGTGATGGGAAAATATTTCTCTGAAGTTTCGGAGCAAAACTTACGGATCAAAAAAGTTTTAGAAAAAATGACTTCAAAATATGATGCCAGCGAAAATCAGCTGCTACTGGCATTTATATTGAAGCATCCGGCAAAAATCCTTCCCATAATCGGTACGTCGAATGCCGAAACGCTGGTGAAACTAAGCAAAAGTTTGCACATCAGCTTATCGCGCGAAGACTGGTTCAAACTTCTGCAAGCATCGCGCGGCACCGAGGTGGAATAAAATATAAAAAAAAACTGTTTATTTAATATTTATTGTATCTTGCAGCCGTTTTTATATCCGAATTCACTATGTTCATCATCGCTGAATTTCTTTTATAATTTCAACAAAGTATTAATTTTTTTAATTTTTTTTTATGATGAACATTTTTGTTTCAAACATCAATTACTCTACAAGAGAAGAGTCATTGCAGGATTTATTTTCAGAATTTGGCGAAGTATCTTCCGCTAAAATCATTACAGACAGAGAAACTGGCCGCTCAAGAGGTTTCGGTTTCGTAGAAATGGGTGACGAAGATGGCAAAAACGCTATTGAAGCACTTAACGGAAAAGAACTTGACGGAAAGGAGCTTAACGTTTCTGAAGCTAAGCCAAGAGAAGACAAGCCAAGAAGAAGCTTCGATAACAATCGTGGCGGAGGCGGTTACGG
>JAEZYN010000144.1 GCA_023419095.1 Bacteroidota bacterium
GCCCTGGAGCTTGCGCTATCCTCAGGTTGATGGCCAGGGTAACTTTGGTTCGATGGATGGTGATCCGCCTGCAGCGATGCGTTATACGGAGGCCAAACTGAAAAAGATTTCCGACGAAATACTGGCAGATCTGGATAAAGATACCGTTGATTTTCAGAATAACTTTGATGATTCCCTAACAGAGCCCACCGTGATGCCGACCAAGATACCCAATCTTTTGGTAAACGGAACGTCTGGTATTGCCGTAGGTATGGCTACCAACATGGCGCCGCACAATCTTTCAGAAAGCATTGATGCCATCGTGGCATACATCGATAATAATGAAATTACGATAGATGAGCTGATGAAGCACATCATCGCCCCCGATTTCCCCACAGGCGGAATAATATATGGTTACGATGGTGTCCGCGATGCTTTTCACACAGGTCGGGGCAGAATCGTGCTTCGGGCTAAGATAAATTTCGAGGAAGTAGGAAATCGCAGCGCGATCATTGTTACGGAAATTCCGTACCAGGTGAACAAAGCGGAAATGATTGCGCGCACCGCGGAACTTATTAAAGAAGAAAAAATCCCGGGTATCTATGAAATCCGCGACGAGTCTGACAGGCAGGGTCTCAGAATTGTGTATGAGCTTAGGAACGACGCGATTCCGAACGTTGTTTTGAATATGCTTTATAAGTATACGTCGCTGCAGACATCTTTCAGTGTCAATAACATTGCACTTGTAAAAGGCCGTCCGGAGCAGCTTAACCTTAAAGATATCATTCATCATTTTGTGGAACACCGTCATGAGGTGGTGATCCGCAGAACCGAATATGAACTGAAAAAAGCGCGTGACCGTGCCCATATTTTGGAAGGTTTCATGCGTGTGATCGGTACGCAGGACGATCTTGATAAAGCCATCCACATCATTCGCCACAGTTCGAATCCGGCGGAAGCGAAAGATGGCCTGATGAATGAGTTTGAACTTTCCGATATTCAGGCACAGGCCATTCTTGATCTAAGGTTGGCCCGTCTTACGGGTATGGAACTCGATAAGATCCGTGCTGAGTACGAAGAAATTATGAATTACATTAAGGATCTGGAAGATATCTTAGCTAAAGTGGAGCGCCGCTATGAAATTATTAAAAATGAACTTATCGAAATGAAAGATAAGTACGGCGACGAACGGCGTTCAGAGATCGACTATTCCGGTGGTGAAATGTCAATCGAAGACCTTATACCGGATGAGAAAGTTGTGCTTACGATTTCACACGCAGGTTATATCAAAAGGACCTCACTTTCGGAGTATAAAGTTCAGAGCCGCGGTGGCGTGGGTAACCGTGCTGCTACAACACGTGACGAAGATTTCCTTGAATACATTGTTGCGGCCACCAACCACCAATATATGCTATTCTTTACCGAGAAAGGAAAATGCTACTGGCTGCGTGTATTTGAAATTCCGGAAGGGTCTAAAACGTCTAAAGGCCGGGCAGTGCAGAACTTGATAAATATTGAACCGGATGATAAGATCAAAGCATACATCCGTACAGACGATCTTAAAAATACCGAATACGTAAACCGCATGAATGTGGTGATGATTACGAAAAACGGTACCATCAAGAAAACTTCGCTGGAAGCATACTCACGGCCACGAACCAATGGTGTCAACGCCATCGAAATCCGCGAAGACGACCAGTTATTGGGTGCAAGACTTACCGAAGGAGATTCGGAGATCATGATTGCAACAAAGAATGGTAAATGTATCCGCTTCCCGGAAGAAAAAGCACGTGCAGTGGGTCGTGGATCCATCGGTGTGCGCGGTATTTCGCTCGAGGATGATGACGAGGTGATTGGTATGATAGTTGTGAATGACGTTGAAAATGAGACAGTTCTGGTTGTGTCAGCAAAAGGTTACGGCAAGCGTACAGCGGTAGAAGATTACCGAATTACCAACCGCGGCGGAAAGGGTGTCATCACGCTTAATATTACCGAAAAAACGGGTGATCTGATTGCTATTCAGAATGTTACCGACGAAGATGATCTAATGATCATCAATAAATCTGGCGTAGCCATCCGGATGAGTATGACAGAACTTCGTGTTATGGGCAGAAATACACAGGGTGTGAAGGTAATCAACCTTAAAGGGAATGATTCTATCGCGGCCATTGCGAAGGTTGAAAAAGATGACGACGTAGAAGATGAAGCGGAAGAAAACACGGAGGGACTTCCTGCAGCAGTAAACAGTGATTTGCCTGAATTCAGCGAAACGCCAAAAACAGGAGATAATGCCTTCACCAATTTGGGCGATGAAGAAACCCTGAAAAAAATCGAAGAAGACGAGGAAAAACAGAACCGCGAATCGCAGAATAATGCAGACAGCGCGGATTAAGAATAATAATTTTTAAATTTTACTTTAATGAAAAAAATATTTTTAAGCATTGCTCTGGTTTCTACAGCCTGGGCATTTGCACAGAAAAAAGAAGTTGCTGCAGCGGTGAAAGCCGTTGATGCTGGCGACATGGCTGCGGCGCAAGCGCAGATTTCTGCCGCAGAGTCCGCGATTGGCGACAAAACTTATCTGGTAGAACCGGCGGTTTTGGAACAATATTATTACGCGAAAGGCATGTCTTTGCTGAAATCCGGCAAAAATGCGGAAGGTGCTGCCTTTCTTGCTAAAATGAGCGACTTAGGTAAAAACAAAATTTACACAGGACGCGACAGCTCCAAAAACAGAGTGTATTTTGTGGGTAAATCGGAAGCCGATAAATCTGGCATTCAAGGCCTGAAAGAAGAAACATACACGCCGACGCTGACCTCAAAAATTGGAAATACAATTAATCCAATGATTGAGAAAGCCAATAAAACAGCGATGGATGCTTATTCAGCAAAAAATTATGCGGTGGCCGCACCTAAGTTTAAGGAAATTTACGATTTACTGAAAGCTGGCGGACAGGATAACAAGCAATATCTTTATTATTCGGGTTTAAATTATGCGTTGGCAAACAAGAAAACTGAAGCCATCGATGTCTATAATGAACTGATCCAATCGGGTTTCACAGGTGTCCAGACAACTTACAGTGCGAAGAACAAAAAAACCGGCGAGCTTGAACCTATGGATAAAGTTACCTGGGACATCAATAAAAAGATGGGCGCAACCTCAGAATATTCTGATTTTAAAAGCCAGACCTCTCCAAGCATTGAGCAGGAACTTTATGAAACCAACGCTGCACTGCTGATCGAGGCAGAAAGAAATGATGACGCGTTGAAGCTTATTGAAGCCGGCATGAAAAAGTTCCCGACGAGCGCAAAACTTACTGAACTTCAGGGTACTGCCTATTACAAATCAGGCAAAATGGACGAGTTTGTAGCCAATCTTAAAGTTCAGACCGAAAAGAATCCTAATGATGCCAACAACTGGTACAACCTGGGTGTTCTTCAGAGCAAAAACCCTGCAACTGAGGCTGATGCGGTAGCATCCTACAAAAAAGCAGTACAGCTGAAACCTGATTTGGCGCAGGCATGGCAAAACCTAACTTATCTTACAATGGGTGATGATGCCAAAGCAATTGATGAGTACAACGCAGCTAAGAAAGCCGGAAAAACAGATCAGGCGAATAAAATCATTGAGGCCAGAAGAGCGCGTCTCGCTGCGGCATTGCCTTACGCTGAGAAGTGGTACGAGGCGGATCAGCAAAATATCGACGCGGTAAGTTTGCTTAAAGGTTTATATATGTCAAACAAAAAAGAAGCGAAATTCCAGGAATTTAAAGCCAAAGAAGCGGCTTTGCAGGCTGGCGGAAAATAATTCTTCGAAAAGCTTATTTTCAATTAAATGCACTGGTTTTTTGCTGGTGCATTTTCATTTTTAAATGTAATTAACACAGTTTTATAACGCCTTAGAGTGCTTAAAATCTCAATTCTTCGTACATTCACCTTAAAATTTTTAAGATATGACTTCATCAGAAAAAATAGCGGCCCTGCGCGCAAAAATGCAGGAAAACAATATTGATGCATTCATTATATATTCAGCAGATCCGCACATGAGCGAATATTTGCCGGATGAGTGGCAGGAGCGGTCCTGGCTTTCAGGCTTTACAGGTTCTGCGGGTTTCGTGGTGATTACAAAAGAAAAAGCAGGTCTGTGGACAGACGGCCGGTATTTTGTGCAGGCACCAAAAGAACTTCAGGGTTCCGGCATCGACCTGATGAAAGAAGGCGAAGAATCCACACCTAATTATATTGACTGGATTATCTCTCAGACCTCAGAAAACGGTAGGGTAGCGGTAAATGCGTTGGCCACATCGAACACTAACTGGGAGACATTAGAAAAGAAACTGTCCTATAAAAATATTAAACTTCTCGATTTGCCTTTATTAAAGGAAATCTGGGTAGAAAGATCGCTGACCAAAAAGAAAAATCCGGTTTTCGTACATCCGGTTGAAAGAGCCGGAAAATCTGTGCAGGAAAAACTTTCAGACATCCGCTCAAAAATGACCGAGCTTGGCGCAACGCTGCACATTATTTCAAGTCTTGATGACGTAGCTTGGACGCTCAATTTGCGTGGCAGCGACGTACAGTCGAATCCGGTTTTTTTAGGCTATATCGTTCTTTCGAAGGATCAGGCGATCCTTTTCGTCGATCAGGAAAAACTCGATGACGAGGCAAAACAGCAGATGAAGGATTCATCTGTAAAAGTGATGGATTATGAGGATTTCTTTAATTATTTAAAAGAAGTAAAAGACGAAAAAATCCTGATTTCACCGAACAGCAACCAGTCTGTTTTTGAGGCCTTGAAAAAGAGCAATACTTTTATTAAGGCGCCGGTTCCCGGAAATCTGATGAAAGCCATTAAAAACGAAACCGAACTTGAAGGTTTCCGCACGGTAATGCAGCGAGACGGTGTGGCAATGGTGAAATTTCTTTATTGGCTGACGCATAACGCCGGTAAAGAAACAATGGATGAGTTTTCGATAGGAGAAAAACTCCGCGGTTTCCGTGCTGAAAGTAAAAACTTCGTCGGCGAAAGTTTCGGTAGTATTGTCGGGTTTAAAGAAAACGGCGCCATCATGCACTATTCGGCACCGAAAGAGGGCAGCAAAGAAGTTACTAATCAAGACACAATTCTGGTTGATTCCGGCGGACAGTACCTTGAGGGAACCACCGATATCACGCGAACATTTGCGCTTGGAACTGCGTCCGACGAATTCAGACGTAATTCAACTTTAGCATTAAAAGGATTAATTCAACTTTCAATGGTTAAATTTCCGAAAGGCACCCGTGGCGTTCAGCTCGACGCATTTGCGCGCCTCGCTTTGTGGATGGAAGGCAAAGATTACAATCACGGGACAGGCCATGGCGTGGGTAGTTTTATGAACGTTCATGAAGGTCCGCAAAACATCCGGAAAGACATGAATTTTCAGGAACTTATTCCGGGGATGGTGCTATCTAACGAACCGGGATTCTATCTTGAAAACTATTATGGCATCCGCCACGAAAATCTTATTGCCGTGCGTGAAGTAGAGAAAACAGAATTTGGAACTTTCTATGCATTTGAAACATTAACGATATGTCCGTTTGACCGCAATGTAATCGATGTTGAGCTGTTGACGGAACCAGAAAAGGATTGGCTGAACAATTACCACGAATGGTGCCGTGAAAAACTTGAACAACATTTGGAAGGTGAAGTGAAAGAATGGTTTTTGGAACAGGTGAAACCACTATAAATTTAAAGTATTAAAAAGGAGGACTGTTAAATTAATATTTAAACAAGGGTTTTTTACTATTAATCTTTCGCAGATAATTTGCCGGCGCCACCCTATACGTCGCGACCAAAGGCAAGAGTTCTTAATTAAGAATATATTGCAGGTGGTGCACCGGTAGGTCTTCGCGTTACCTCTGAATCGATGCCACACTTTTATATCTGAGTAAATTTTAAAACCAAATCTTATTAGTTCCACATCATCTGAATTTTCTTGATGCGGGGCGCCATAAGTCTTACGACAAAATCCCTAAATTTGCCCAATGAAACAAGACACGATCTGCGCGATAGCCACGGCTAACGGTACCGGTGCGTTGGGCATTATCAGGCTTTCGGGGGACGATGCGGTGGTAATTGCAAACCGGGTTTTTGACGGTAAAAATCTTGAACAGGTGAAATCGCATACTGTGCATTACGGTTTTATAAAAGACGGCAATGAAAGCATTGATGAAGTAATGGTTACGGTCTTTTTGGCGCCAAAAACGTTTACCACAGAAAATTCCGTTGAGATTTCCTACCACGGTTCTCCTTTTATCGGTAAAAAGATCCTCGAAGTTTTGCTGAAAAACGGCGCACGCATGGCCAAAGCCGGTGAATTCACCATGCGCGCATTCATGAAAGGAAGGATTGATCTAAGCCAGGCCGAATCTATTGCAGACCTTATTGCATCAGAAAATGAAGCGTCTAGAAAAGTCGCTCTTAAACAGCTGAAAGGTGGCATTACAGATGAGATTTCCGTTTTGAGAACCGATTTGCTGAATTTTGTGTCGTTGGTAGAACTTGAACTGGATTTTGCCGAAGAAGACGTAGAATTTGCAGACCGCACGGCGCTGACGGCGCTGCTGAATAAAATCGAATTAAAACTAAAATCCCTGATTGAAAGTTTCACCTACGGAAATGCGCTCAAAAATGGGGTAGCGGTCGCCATTCTCGGAAAACCGAATGCGGGAAAATCTACGCTGCTGAACGCACTTTTAAAAGAAGAACGCGCGATTGTAAGCGACATTGCCGGAACGACGCGCGACACGATCGAGGAGGTGATTCATATAAAAGGAAATGCTTTCCGGCTTATCGACACGGCGGGTTTGCGCGAGACTACAGATGAAATCGAGAAAATTGGGGTAGAAAAGGCCAAAGAGAAATCTGACAAAGCTGATATCCTTATTTACTTAATCGATGCAGCTTCAACCGACATTTCTGAAGATATCGCGATGCTTAAAAGCCTATTGCGCGATGATTTGGAGACCGTCATCTGCTTTACAAAAATGGACAAAAACTCGGCAGCCACACATTCATTTGCAGAGAAAATTAAAGCAGAAACCGGCCAGCAGAACTTAAAAGTCCTTGAAATTTCAGCTAAAGAAAATGTTAATCTGGA
>JAEZYN010000069.1 GCA_023419095.1 Bacteroidota bacterium
GTACTGTATACAGTAGCGGCTTTGATGCTGGCACTGGCTGCACTCGAGTATTTCAGCTACTTTCATCTTTCAGTATTTTCGGAGCAGATCATCAGTGCGCTTTACCATATTCCGGGAACTTTTTTAATTCCGTTAGCGCTCGCTGCAGGTATGGCGTATTGGGCTTATAGAGATATCCACCGCAATTTTTATCTTGATAAAGGCCTCGAACTCGAACAGTCGCTAGGTAAAACCGAGAATATTGAATTCCTGAACCGTTTCGGAACACTCGGCACTTTCCTGAATAACGATATCCGTCTCTTGAAACGTAGCAAAGCAGCTAAATCTGCGGTTGTCGCCGGTTTTATGTTTCTGTTCTACGGACTTTTATATTTTACAGGCGAGGCTTACCAAACCGTTTACATGCAGGTTTTTGTTGGAATTTTCGTCACGGGAGGTTTCCTGCTGATGTTCGGACAGCGCGTGCCGGCGTGGGACAGTTCGTACTATCCGCTGATGATGACGCAAAAGGTTCCGTACAGAGAATATCTGAAAGCCAAATGGTATCTGGTTGTATTGGCGACCGCAGTTTCAATGATCTTTGCCCTCGGCTATCTTTTCATCAGTTGGGAATTTTATCTTACGATTTTCGCAGCCGGACTCTATAATTTAGGCGTGAATTCTTACCTGACGCTGCTGGCCGGTGCCTTTAATAAACAGCCCATCGACCTGAATTCGAGGGCGAAAACCTTCAGCGGCGGCAGCAATAATTTTAATATGAAGGTGATGTTGATGATGATTCCGCAGATCGCTGTTCCGATGGCTGTATTTGCGGCGGTGAATTATGTGGCAGGTCTGGAATGGGCGGTTGCAAGTTTAGGGATATTGGGGTTATTCGGATTTGTGTTGCGGAACAGAATCTTTGCGCAGATCGTAAAAACATATAAATCAGAAAAATATTCTACGATTTCCGCCTTTAAAAAAATAAATTAAAAAAACTTTAAACCAAAATAAAACAGCAAGTTCATGATTAAAGTTCATCATATTTCGAAAGTGTACGGCGACAAAAAAGTTTTGGATATCCCTGAACTCACGATTACTAAAGGCGAAAGTTTTGGGCTGGTAGGGAATAACGGTGCCGGCAAGACCACTTTATTCTCACTTCTGCTCGATCTTATCAAACCCAGCAGCGGTTTTATTGAGATTGAAGGTGAAAAAGTAAACCGAAGTGAAAACTGGAAGAGCAAAGTTTCGGCTTTCATTGATGAATCTTTTTTAATCGGATATCTTACGCCCGAAGAATATTTCTACTTCCTTGGCGAACTTCGCGGGCAGACGAAAGTGCAGGTCGACCAGTTCCTTCATCAATTCAGTGATTTTTTTAACGGTGAAATCCTTAACGGTAAAAAATATGTGCGCGACCTTTCAAAAGGAAACCAAAAGAAAGTAGGCATCGTAGGCGCGCTGATCGGAACGCCCGAAATTATCATACTCGATGAACCCTTCGCAAATCTGGATCCTTCGACGCAGATAAAACTTAAAAAACTCATTAAACTGTGGTCGCAGAATGAGCAGGTAACATTCCTTATTTCAAGCCACGATCTCGCGCATACTACGGAAGTAAGCAACCGAATCGTCTTGATGAATAAAGGCCAGCTTGTACGCGACATTACGACAAATCCTGAAACCCTGCAGGAACTCGAAGCATTTTTCTCCGCGTCGGCAGAGGCATAAAAAAGGGATTTATTCAAGTGAATAAATCCCGATTGTATTTAAATTAGATATTTTATACCATGTCTTCCGCTTTCACCCACTCGTCGAATTGTTCGGCGGTAAGTAAACCAAGCTTCACGGCTTCTTCTCTAAGTGTTGTGCCATTTTTGTGAGCGGTTTTTGCAATTTTAGCTGCGTTTTCGTAACCGATATGTGTGTTCAGCGCAGTAACCAACATCAAAGATTTATCTACCAATTCTTTAATTCTTGGCAGGTTTGGCTCAATACCTACAGCGCAATGATCGTTGAATGATATACAAGCATCCGCCAAAAGCTGCGCAGACTGCAGGAAGTTGTATGCCATTACGGGTTTGAAAACATTAAGCTCATAGTTCCCCTGAGTTCCCGCAAATGAAATCGTAGTATCGTTTCCTAAAACCTGGGCGCAAACCATGGTGATAGCTTCATTTTGTGTCGGGTTCACTTTGCCCGGCATAATCGAAGATCCTGGCTCGTTCTCCGGAATAAGGATCTCACCGATTCCACTTCGTGGTCCTGACGCTAAAAGTCGGATGTCCTGTGCGATTTTGTAAAGCGCTACTGCCAGCTGCTTCAGCGCACCGTGAGATTCTACAATCGCATCGTGTGCAGCGAGGGCTTCGAATTTGTTGGGTGCGGTTTCGAATGGCAAACCGGTAAACTCAGAAATATATTTCGCTACCAGTACGTCATATCCTTTTGGTGTATTAAGGCCAGTACCTACTGCGGTACCGCCCAACGCAATTTCCTGAAGATGATCCAGCGTGTTGCTGACAGCCTTCATCGCGTAATCGAGCTGTGCTACATAGCCGGAAAATTCCTGGCCGAGCGTTAATGGTGTAGCGTCCATGAGGTGCGTACGACCTATTTTTACAATATCTTTGAAAGCCTCTGCTTTGTCATTTAATGTGTTGCGAAGTTTCTCTACCGCCGGCAAGGTGTGTTCTACCACTTTTTTATAAGCAGCGATATGCATCGCGGTCGGGTATGTATCGTTTGAACTCTGCGATTTGTTAACATCGTCGTTCGGGTGAATAATAGATTTTTCGCCCAATTTTCCGCCGTTATTTACATGCGCCTTGTTTGAGATTACTTCATTCACATTCATGTTGCTCTGCGTGCCCGATCCGGTTTGCCAGATCACAAGCGGAAACTGATCGTTCAGTTCGCCTGCCAGAATCTCGTCACAAACCTTCGCAATCATTTCTCTTTTCTCCGCCGGCAGAACGCCCAATTCTGCGTTTGTGTACGCCGCTGCTTTTTTCAGGTAAGCAAAAGCCTCGATAATTTCGTGCGGCATCGATCCTTCAGGCCCGATTTTGAAATTATTACGGGAGCGCTCCGTTTGTGCGGCCCAGTATTTTTCGGCTGGAACCTGTACCTCGCCCATGGTGTCATGTTCTGTTCTGTAGTTCATTTTTTGGTTTTTATAAGTACGACTCAAAGTTACAATTATTCGCTAAAATCATGGGAGGGTTTCGTGCGGATTTAAGTGTCGTGCAATGCCGATGTTTTCGCGCGACTTCCGAATATTCCACAAAATTTCTTTGCCCGAAACAAAATTTGTCCTACTTTTGCGTAAAATCATTTGCAATGTTGATCTTATCCTCATTCTTCCCGTTTTATCAGTTCCTTTGGACGGTTTATTTCATCATCATGGCCCTCGTAGGATTCTGGTGTATATTTATGTTCTTCGGATACGTAATCCCTATTTGGTTGACGTCCGGTCTTATGGAATATTTCGGCAAAACAAAACCGTTTGATCCTGAGGATGTACGCCGCAAGATCCTTACAGAGCAGGAAGGTGTAGAACTTGTTTACAGCAATCCTAAAGGTCGCGGCCCTTTTTTGCACAGCCACGATAATCACGGTCATCACTAGTTGATGTCATCGCTCTCCCGCCTTCATTTTGGGAAAAAGCGATCACTGAGCAACATATCATATACCGGTCAGGTTTCGTTTACGGAACCTGATTTTTTTTGCTTTTTCAGGAGCAACCAAGTTCCGCTTCTTTCGGAGACACCACCGGCTTTCCATTATAGCCACTTGCCGCTGTCGCGCCGCGTGGGCTGCCATTGCAATCCGGGCTAAGAGGAGAGCAAGTTCATCTTCCAGCTGTTTTTGTGGACATTTTATAATTCCCGGGCCCTCGGTTACATGTTATATCATCACACTTGTCTTTCCACAATTCACTATCTTTGCGCACAAATTTTTTTACAAAATGTCAAAATCGCTTATTCCAAAGCTTGAAGCCATAAAGCAGCGCTATAATGAAGTTGCCGATCTCATCATACAGCCCGACATAATTTCCGATCAGAAAAAATATTCCGCGTTGAATAAAGAATACAGCGATCTGGGCAAAATCGTGAGCGTGTTTGATCAATACACTCAGGCTTTGCAGACCATCGAAGAATCTGACGAGATCATCGCAGACGGTTCCGACCGCGAATTCGTGGAAATGGCTAAAATGGAAAAAAATGAGGCGCTCGAAAAAATTCCCGCTATTGAAGAGCAACTGAAGGTTTTGCTCATTCCGAAAGATCCGGCTGACGACAAGAACGTAATTGTGGAACTCCGAGCAGGCACCGGCGGTGATGAAGCCGCAATCTTCGTAGAAGACGTTTACCGTGCGTACGCCATGTTTTTCAAGACAAAAGGCTGGAGACACGAAATCACCGATGCCAACGAAGCCTCCAAGGGTTACAAAGAACTCATCATGAAGGTGGAAGGCGAAGGCGTTTACGGAATTATGAAATTCGAATCCGGCGTTCACCGTGTGCAGCGTGTCCCGGAAACTGAGTCTCAGGGCCGCGTGCATACGTCCGCGATCACAGTTGCTGTGCTTCCCGAAGCTGAAGAAGTGGATTTCGAACTGAATCCTGCTGATATCGAAATGCAGACTTCGCGTTCAGGTGGCGCCGGTGGGCAGAACGTAAATAAAGTTGAAACAAAGGTGCAGCTTACGCACAAACCTTCTGGTCTGGTCGTCGTTTGTCAGCAGGCGCGTTCGCAACTTGCCAACCGTGAACTTGCGATGGAAATGCTGCGTACAAAACTTTATGACATCGAACTTCAAAAAGTGCAGGGCGATATTGCGGCTCAAAGAAAAACGATGGTTTCGACCGGCGACCGTTCTGCAAAAATTAAAACTTACAACTATCCGCAAGGCAGGGTGACTGATCACCGGATCAATAAATCGATCTACAACCTCGATGCATATATGAACGGAGACTTGCAGGAGATGATAGATGCCGTTATCATGGCAGAAAATGCAGAAAAAATGAAAGGAGAGGAGGAAAATTATTAACATTTTGTTATTATTTAAATAAAATATGTAATTTCGTCTCTACATTACAAACCAAAAAAAATTATTATGAAAAAAACATTATTTGTCGGCATTGCTGTGGTTGCATTTGGATTGTCTTCATGCAAGAAATCTGAGAACACCGAAAACATGAGCGCAGACTCTACGATGACCGGTACTACAGACTCCATGATGGTGAGCCCGGATACGATGATGACGCCAAGCGCTGATTCTATCAACACGACTGTAATGCCGGACGCTACCGGTACAGGAACCACCACAGGTACAGGAACTACTTCCGGTATGGATTCTGCGAGATAATTTTCAGTATTTCTGAAAGCAACAGATTAATAATGGGCAACAGCCCATTTTTTTGTGCTTGAACGCGGCTTATAAAGATAAATATTGCTAATTCGCCAAATTGTTTATATTTGCAGTCATTAAAAATATTTATCTTATGAAAAAATCAATCTTCATGGCGGCAGCTTTCGCAGCAGTAACGCTTATTTCGTGCAAAAAAACTGAAACTACAGCAACCGACCTTAATGCTGATTCTACAGCTTCAGTAGTAGTGGTAGACGCAGATTCACTTCCTGTAATGTCAGATTCTAGCGCAGTAGGTAATGCATTGGACTCTACTGGTGCTGCGATCAAAGACGGTGCTAACGAAGTGAAAGATGCAGCTAGCGACGCAACTGACGGCGACGGAAACATCACAAAGTAATCCTGTTTTTCAGGTTAATTTTAAAGTCTTTCTTCGGAAAGACTTTTTTTTGTCCGCATCCCGCACCTTCGCAAAACCTGCAAATTCGTACATTTACTGTCCAAATTAATCATTCAAGATGCGCCAAAAAATCCGAAATACCGAACCCGACTTCTCGCCAAAAACGATAACAAAACAACCGTATTTTTTCGAGAAAGACGGTCTTGAAATGAAGTCGCTCTATACCGCCGACGATTCCCATCCGCTGACAGACAGGCAGTATTCGGCTGGAATTGCGCCTTTTTTACGTGGTCCGTACGCCACGATGTATGTTCAGAAACCCTGGACAATCCGCCAGTATGCAGGTTTTTCAACCGCTGAGGAATCAAATGCTTTTTACAGAAGAAATCTTGCAGCCGGGCAAAAAGGACTTTCGGTGGCGTTCGATCTGGCGACTCACCGCGGCTACGATTCCGATCATCCGCGTGTTGTAGGCGACGTAGGAAAAGCCGGTGTAGCGATTGATTCTGTGGAGGATATGAAAATTTTGTTCAACGAAATTCCGTTGGACGAGATTTCGGTTTCAATGACGATGAATGGCGCGGTTCTTCCGATTTTGGCATTTTATATTGTGGCTGCCGAAGAGCAGGGCGTGTTGCAGGAAAAACTTTCGGGTACTATTCAGAATGATATCCTTAAGGAATTCATGGTTCGGAATACCTATATCTATCCGCCCACGCCGTCGATGAAAATTATTGCGGATATATTCGAGTATACGGCTAAAAACATTCCGAAGTTCAATTCGATTTCAATTTCAGGTTACCATATGCAGGAAGCTGGTGCAACGCCGGTTCTCGAAATGGCTTACACGCTCGCCGACGGACTTGAATATGTGCGTACGGGCATCAAAGCCGGCATGCACATCGATGATTTTGCACCGCGGCTCTCCTTTTTCTGGGCCATCGGGATGAATCATTTTATAGAAATCGCCAAGATGCGTGCAGCGCGCGTCATTTGGGCTGATCTTCTGCAGCAGTTTAATCCGAAAAATCCAAAATCTTTAGCTTTAAGGACGCATTCTCAGACTTCCGGCTGGAGTCTTACAGAACAGGAACCTTTTAATAATATCACCCGTACAGCGATTGAGGCGCTGTCTTCGGCGCTGGGCGGGACACAGTCGCTCCATACCAATGCGCTCGATGAAGCCATCGCGCTTCCAACCGATTATTCCGCCAAGATCGCAAGGAACACACAGATCATCCTGCAGCAGGAAAGTGGTATCTGCGATGTGGTAGACCCGTTTGGCGGCAGCCATCTTGTAGAAGCTCTCACGCAGAAGATGATCGACGAAGCGATGAAATTCATCGCCGAAGTGGAGGAAGAAGGCGGCATGACCAAAGCAATCGAAGCCGGCATTCCAAAAATGAGAATCGAAGAAGCTGCTGCGAGAAAACAGGCAAAGATCGACAGCGGAGAGGAATTTATTATTGGTGTGAATTCTTTTAAATCTTCACAAAAGCAGATGGAGCTTGATATTCTGGATATCGATAATTCCGAAGTTCGCAGAAAGCAGATCGAGAGGCTCAATCAGATAAAAGCAGGCCGAAACAGCGAAAGGGTTTCTGAAATCCTTAATACACTGAAGGATGCCGCGAGAAACGGCAATTCAAATTTACTTGAAATCTGCATCGAAGCCGCGCGCAGACGTGTCACTCTGGGCGAAATGAGCGATGCGATGGAAGAAAGTTTCGGACGCTATAAAGCGAACATAAGAACAATACAAGGTGTTTATGCGATGAATGCAAGTAAAAATGAATATTTCAGCAGAGCACTGGAGCTTACACAGAAATTTGAAGATCAGGAAGGAAGGAGACCACGCATTATGGTGGTGAAAATGGGCCAGGACGGACATGACCGCGGGGCTAAAGTAGTGGCGACGGCTTTTGCTGATATGGGATTTGATGTGGATGTGGCACCTTTGTTCCAAACGCCGGAGGAAGTGGCGAAACAGGCGGTGGAAAACGACATTCATATACTGGGCGTCTCGTCTTTAGCAGCTGGACATAAAACTTTGGTTCCGCAGGTAGTGGAGGAACTTAAGAAGTTAGGCGCTGATGATATAAAAATTGTGGTGGGCGGCGTAATCCCCCAGCAGGATTATGAATTTCTTTATCAGAACGGTGCCGATCATATCTTCGGGCCGGGAACCAATTTGCCTAAATCGGCATGCGAGATCTTGGAAGAATATTTAAATTAAGACAGAAACTCCCCTTTAATACTTCATTTTAGTGGAAACATGAGGCCTAAGACAGTACCTTTGAGGTCTAAAGCCCTCATTTTAAGGTTTTAGGCTTTAAATGTAATGTCTTAAACCCTAATGCTGCTGTCTTAATAAACATCTGCGCAATTTTAAACAGCAGCAACGTTATCTTAGCATTCAGAAGCGCTGTTTAAGCCAGCGGTGTGATGGTATTAGACCCTAAAACATGGCTTAATCACGCTGACGCAGAATTCAATAAAAAAAAACGGGCTGCAGTGCCCGTCTTATGTTCTGTAATTGTTTAGCGTATTATTCGAACTCGCTTTCTACACCGAGTTTTTCGGCCAGTAAATTCGATATTTTTACTTTAAGAGGCTCAATATCAATATTTTGAATGGCGTCACTCGCAAATGCGAACAGCAGAAGTGCCTGCGCTTCTTTCTTCGAAATACCGCGCGCGCGGAGATAAAATAGCGCATCTTCATTCAGTTGCCCCACGGTACAGCCGTGCGAACATTTTACGTCATCTGCAAAAATCTCAAGTTGCGGTTTGGTGTCAATAGAGGCACCTTCAT
>JAEZYN010000107.1 GCA_023419095.1 Bacteroidota bacterium
GCTTTAGACCAAACAAAAATAGGGAATCCATTAAACCGCGAAACCCGTATGGGCTCCATCGTTGGTAAAAAAGAAATGGAAGTTCTGCAGGAGAAAATCAAGCTTCTGAAAGCAGAGACAGAACTTGTTTACGATGGTAAACACGAACTTGTGGATGCTGATTATGAGAGCGGCGCCTTCATGTCGCCAAAAGTTATCTACAACGATAAACCTTTTGAGAAAAATTGCTCTCACGAAGTCGAAGCTTTCGGTCCCGTTTCGACGATCATGCCTTACAATGACGCTTACGAAGCTGCAGCCTTGGCAAAACGCGGCAAGGGAAGTCTTGTCGGCTCTATCGTTTCGCACGACGAGAAATTCGTGGCTGAAACTTCCTGGAAAATGGCTTCCTCTCACGGACGGATTTTCGTCTTGAACCGAGATAATGCGAAAGAATCTACCGGCCACGGGTCGCCGTTACCCACTTTGATGCACGGTGGTCCCGGAAGAGCCGGTGGTGGCGAAGAAATGGGTGGTCTAAACGGACTTCACTTCTTTCTTCAGAAAACTGCAATTCAAGGTTCGCCGGATATTCTGACAGCAATAACAAAAGTTTATCAGCAGGGCGCCGATAAAAAATATTCGGATAAGCATCCATTCAATAAATATTTTGAAGAAGTTGAAATCGGCGATTCTCTTGAAACTGCCGGGAGAACCGTTACAGAAGCTGACATCGTCAACTTCTCGAATGTTTCCTGGGACCATTTCTACGCGCATACCGATGCTACAAGTTTGAACGGAACAATTTTCGACAAGACCGTGGCGCATGGCTATTTCATTCTTTCAGCAGCTGCCGGTTTATTTGTTTCGGGCAAAAAAGGTCCTGTCATCGCGAATTACGGACTCGAAAATGCAAGTTTCTTCAAGCCTGTTTACGCCGGTGACACAATTACGGTTTATTTGACGGCGAAAGAAAAAATTAATAAAGGCGTAAAAGGCAGAAATATTCCGTCCGGTGTTGTGAAATGGCTGGTAGAAGTGGTAAATCAGCGGGATGAAATTGTGTGCGTTGCTACAATTCTTACGCTTGTTGCTAAAAAATTACCTTTTATTCAGTTACATACAAAAAGTATCCAAAAAATATTAAACGGCTTGACCGAAAATTCCGAAAGAAAATTCGGGATGATGTCGCCTCAACTGATGGTTGAACATTTGGAAGAAGTGTTGCGAAACGGTTTCGGTGCTTTGGAGCCTTCTGATTTCCCTGAAATTCCTGCCAACAAACTCGAGCTGCTTCAGGACTGGATTTATACAGATCAAAAGATTCGGCCGGGCGCGAAATATCCACTTTTAAAAGAAGGTGAAGAACCGCAACTTCGATATAAAAATCTTAACGAAGCCAAAGAAAAACTTCTTGAAACTTTAAAAGAATTCCTGATTTATTACCGTGAAAATCCGCAAGCAGAACATTTTCATCCACGTTTCGGAATGCTGAACAAGGAAATGATGGAACTGTTCCACAGGAAGCATTTTACACATCATTTTGAACAGTTTAATCTGGTTTAATTTACCAATTTAACATTATAGCAGAATGACGTTCGGAGAAAAAGTCGTCGAATTCAACAGTAATTTGAAATATACAGGAAATCTTCCAAAAGATTTTCAGGTGATGAACCCGTTTCTCGACAATCCCGAGACTTTGGTGGTGATGCAGCAATTCTATGAAAAATTCTACCATGATCATCGAGGCAGAAAATTCATCATCGGAATCAATCCCAGCCGCCACGGAGCGGGGGTGACCGGTGTTCCTTTTACAGATACCAAAAGGCTGGAAAGCGCCTGCGGAATTAAAATGAAATCTGCACGAACCCACGAAGTTTCTTCGGTTTTCATTTATGATATGATTGAAGCTTTTGGCGGTGCGGAAAAATTTTATAGTGAGTTTTACATTAATTCTCCCTTCCCGCTGGCGATCACCAGACATACCAAAAACGGAATTTACCTGAATGCCAATTATTATGATGACAAAGAGCTTTTCAGCAAGGTGGAAGATTTCATGGTAGATACATTAAAGAAGCACATCAGCCTTGGACTCGACGTTTCCGAGGTTTTTGTACTCGGCGTGAAAAATGCCACATTTTTAAAGAAAATGAACGACGCTGAAAAACTGTTCGGTAAAATCACTGTGCTCGAACATCCAAGATATATTCAGCAATACAAAAGCAAAGAGAAACAATTATACATCGATAAATATTTAATTGCCCTAAATAAAGAACAATGAACGGATTTGTAAATCACGAAGTCAAAAATAATATTGCCGAGATAACTTTCGGAACCGAAAAAAGCAACTCTTTACCGGGAGAAATTCTGGAAAAACTGGCCCAAACTATTCTTTCTGAAGGCGCAAAACCGGAAGTAAAAGCCATTCTTTTAAAATCAGCCGGAGAAAAAGCGTTCTGTGCAGGCGCAAGTTTCGATGAATTACTGTCGATCGAAGATCTCGAAACCTCGAAGAAGTTTTTTGGTGGATTTGCAAAGGTGCTGAATGCGATGCGAAATTGCGGTAAAATTGTCGTGGTGCGGGTTCAGGGAAAAACTACAGGCGGCGGCGTTGGCATCGCGTGTGCGGCAGATTACTGTTTTGCGACGCAGGATTCGGCGATGGCTTTAACGGAACTGAATTTAGGCATTGGTCCTTTTGTAATCGGACCTTATGTCGAAAGAAAGATTGGTAAATCGGCTTATTCTGCAATGTCGGTTGATGCCGATTTCCGCAGTGCCGAATGGTGCGCGAAGCACGATGTTTACCATTCGGTTTCGGCTACGATCGCAGAGATGGACATTAAACTAACTGATTTTCTTGAAAAACTTTCGCAAAGAAGTGCCGACGCTTTGGCTTTAATTAAAAAAGTTTCGTGGGAAGGTACCGAACATTTTGAAAGTCTGATGCCAGAAAGAATTCACATGAGTGCAAGCCTGATTCTTGAAGATTCTGCCAAGAAAAATATCGAATCCATCAAAGAAAAATTGCGGGCGAAGTAACAAAATTCGATATGAATACCCGAAAAAACATCCTGATTCTCGGCGCCAATTCCGATGTAGCCAAACAATGCATCTTACAGTATGTACAAAACGGTTTTGCGGTTACCGCGGCGTCACGCGACTTACTTTCACTTAGCAATTTTGTCGCAGAACATCAGCTCGAAAATAGGGTAAAGGTGATCTATTTTGATGCGGTAGAATTTTCATCGCATCAGAATTTCTACGATACTCTTCCGACAAAGCCAAATATCGTGCTCTATGCGGCCGGATTTTTAATACAGAACGACGAGGCAACCAATAATTTCGGTGATGCTTTCCAGATGATGAAAGTGAATTATTCGGGTGCTGTTTCTATTTTAAATATTATCGCGTCAGATCAATCGAATAAAAATCTCGAAAGAATCATCGGTTTATCGTCGCTTTCGGGCGTGCGCGGCCGCAAAAGCAATTATATTTATGGCAGTACCAAAGCCGCGTTCACGACGTATCTTGCGGGGTTGCGGCAGGAACTTGCTTCACGAAAAATTGTCGTAAATGTAGTGGTGAGCGGTTATATCCGAACCAAGATCAACGAAGGTCTTAAACTTAACGAATCCCTGATGATGGAGCCGGCGTACGTCGCAAAACACATCGTCGATGCCGGAAATTCATTTACCATCGTGCCGAACTGGAAATGGAGAATCATTTATTGGATTCTGAAATTTTTACCTGAAAGTTTGGTTTCCAAGTTACCCTGATCGTACTTAGACACGGGATGAAATTAATGTTTATCCGACATCGTAAATATGATTTCTCCACCGTTCGCGATGTCGCTATGTTTTAAATTATGATTTTTAATTTCTTTCCCATTCACTGTAACTTTCGTCACGTATACATTTTTCTCCGACTGATTTTCGGTTCTAATGGATAATGTTTTTCCGTTTTCAAAATTGATTTTTGCAGATTTTACAAGTGGCGAACCTATCTGATATTCGTCGGAACCCGGCAAAACTGGATAAAAACCAAGCGCCGTGAATACATACCACGCAGACATCTGTCCCGCATCATCATTACCGCAAAGCCCGTCTTCTTCAGCCGAATACATTTTACGCATAATCATCCGCACACGTTCCTGGGTTTTCCATGCATCGTTGGTAAAGTTATAGAGATATGGAATATGATGGCCCGGTTCGTTGCCGTGAACATAATTCCCGATGATGCCGTCGCGGGTGATGTCTTCGTTTTTTTCAATGTATTTTTCCTCGATTTCGGTTGTGAAGATTTCATCCAGATGTTTGGAAAATTTGGTTTTTCCACCCATCATTTTTATCATATCGGGCACGTTTTGCGGCACGTAAAGTCCATAGTTGAACGCGTTTCCTTCAATGAAACCCTGTCCGTGCGTATCCATTGGGTCAAACTCTTTTTTGAAACTTCCGTCGGACAGTTTTGGATGCATAAATCCTGTCTTTGGATTGTACACATTTTTGTAAGATTCGCTCCGTTTCAGATATTCAGCCTCGGTATCTTTATCGCCGGCTTTTTTAGCGATTTGTGCGATAGCCCAGTCGTCATAGGCATATTCCAG
>JAEZYN010000131.1 GCA_023419095.1 Bacteroidota bacterium
GAAAGAAACTTTTCCTCCTTTATCTCCTTTCAAACGGTTTACAAACAACTTTTGGTCTTGCTCAACTTTGTATTGAAGCCCTGCTATTTCTACAATTGCAAACATTGTTTATAAATTTTGTTAGTTATTTCGAGGTGCAAAGATATAAAATAATTTTAGATTGTAAATTATAAATTTTAGATTTCGCCGAATACGGATTTATCCTAATTTTGAGCTACTTATATAAGTAAATGAAAAGAGATCTCTACATCGATTTCGCGAAGGGTTTTGCAACCCTTTCCATTATATTCATCCACACCGTATTCTGGTCGGGGCAGTTTTACATTCCTACGGAAGTGCGGGTACTTTCCCTGCTTATCGATGTCCCGTTGTTTTACGCGCTTAGCGGACTTACCTCGGGCGGCAATATTGAAAAGACGCTGTATAGGCTGCTCAAACTTCAGATCACCTTCATGATGTTCGTTACGCTGCTGTTCTTTATAGATTATCTTTTTAAAGTTTTTGGACTTAATGTTTTCGGGATGCAATGGATGAAGGAATTCTACTCCACTTTTGGCTCGAAGTATGTGCCGCGCAGCATTTCTGAGATTCCGCAGTGGCAGAATCTGGGCAACTGGTATCTGCATCAGTACACCAATGCCGATACATTCCCTGTGGTAATGGGCAGTTTCTGGTATCTAAAGGTCTATTTTATTCTCACTGTTTTCGGCGTTTTAGCTATAAAGTTTTTCCCCAAACACCTTAACTGGTTTATCGCATTATGCTTTGGGCTCACCCTATTGTTTAACCTGTTTCCGCATTATTACCCGACGGGACAGGTGGGTTATGTCGCATTTTATCTGGGCGTCTTTCTTTTGGCCAATAAACTTAAAGGCAAAACAATACCTTCAAAAGCAATCCCTGCTCTCTACGGAATTCTGCTGCTTGTTCTCGTCATCCTTTTCTGGAACGAGGGCAAAGAGATTTTCCTAAAAATGAATAAGGCCAAGTTTCCGCCGAAACTGCTTTATATCTTCTGGTCTTCCTTTTCGCTGTTGACGCTTTTGGTTTTATATAACCGGGTGAAAATCGCGAAGGAAAATCTCGTGACGTTCATCGGTAAAAATGCGATCTTCTTTTATTTCGCACAGGGCATCAGTTCGTCACTTGTGTATTTTATCGCCGTTCCGCTTCAGGATGCCATGCCGTGGTGGGCGCTGATGGTCTTAATTTACCTTATCAATGTGGCTTTGGCTTTTGTAATTGCGATTGCTTTAAAGAAATTTGATGCATGGGGTTGGCGTATGCTCGAAATACTGCGCAAAAAAACCGCCTCGGAATAATTCGAAACGGTTCTGATTTGTTTTTGCGCTGACTTTTAAATTAGTCAACTCTGCGGTTACCTCTGGCTACAACAGCTATTAAGATAATCAACAGTAATGCACCTATTACCCAATAAACCGGGTTAGTAAACCACTCTTCAGTTGTGGTTGTTCGGGTTGTGGTAACGTCAACATCGAGATCTGGTGTTGTGGTACCGGTTTGCGCAAACGCCATTACACCTAAAAAAAGTGTTAAAACGTAGATTCCAAACTTTTCCAGTTTGCCTAAAAATACCTGCGTGTTCATAATTTTATTTTTTTAATGTTTATACAAACCACGTTTCAAGATTTATGCCACGGTCGTATTCCAATTATTGAATTCATAATTCCAGCTGGCAGATTTCATCGGCAGATCTCCCAAAATATTAACTAATTTTGCTCTAAATTCATATTAAAATGTTTAAACTGAAACTACTCACCGACCCGCGGTGGGCAAATATAGCGGAAGGTAATTTAGAAGAAATCCTTACCGATCACGCCTGGTGCGAGCAGAAAGCCACGAGTAACGCTATTACACTGATCACGATGCTACCCGAATATCCCGGGATCATCACCGAACTCATCAAGATTGCGCAGGAAGAACTTGAACATTTCCAGATGGTGCACGAAATCATTAAAAAAAGAGGTTTCGAATTTGGCCGCGAACGCAAAGACGATTACGTGGGCGAGCTGCTCAAATTCGTGCGTCAGGGAGGCACGCGCGACGAAAGAATTATCGACCGGATGCTTTTCGCCGCAATGATCGAGGCTCGCAGCTGCGAACGCTTTAAGGTTCTTACAGAAAACATCAAAGATGAAGAGCTAAAAGTGTTCTATAAAGAACTGATGATTTCGGAAGCCAATCACTATACTACTTTCATTGGCTTTGCCCGCGAATTGGGCGAACCCCAAACCGTAAATAAACGCTGGGAAGAATGGCTGGTTTACGAATCCGAGATCATTAAATCTTACGGCAAGAAAGAGAGCATACACGGCTAAAATTTTAATGCGCCCGTCCATTGAAATTCTGTATTTTTACCTGCAACAATATATTTCACTCATGAATCGCGAACGGGCCGAACAGCTTCTCAACACCCTTGCCAAGTCCTTTTTTCAGGGACTTTTAATTATCGGTCCTTTTGCCGTGACGGTCTGGATCATCTGGTATATCGTTTCGAGCATTGACAATATGATTCCGGCGGTTTCGGAACGACTGTATCCGGGAATCACTTTTATTATCGTGATTCTGGGCACAGCGGCCATAGGATACCTTGGCAACAAATTTATCATCGGCCGCGTGGTGATCGACAGTTTTGATTATCTTCTTGAACATACACCCGGCATTAAATTTATTTATACTTCATTAAAGGATGTGATGACGTCTTTTGTGGGCGACAAGAAGAAATTCAACCAACCGGTTCTTATTAAAACCACCGATGAGCCTGAAGTTTGGCGCATCGGCTTTCTTACCCAAAGCGACCTTTCATCCGTTGGTTTCCCCGAATATGTATCGGTTTACCTGCCGCAATCTTACGCGGTGTCTGGCTGGGTGGTGTTTGTACGCGCAGAAAATCTTGTTGTTCTCGAAAACGTAACGGCGGCGCAGGCGATGAAGTTTGCTGTGAGCGGCGGCGTGGCTGGTTTCCATTCGGATGACAATGTATTTAAGGCGCCGGAGTGATTTCCCGCTGAAGGCATTAGGCAATAAGCTTTAGGCTGTGTCCCTGCCGGCC
>JAEZYN010000141.1 GCA_023419095.1 Bacteroidota bacterium
TTCAGCGGAGTTGGTTACACCTGGGCAACTGCAAAGTTTGCAGCCAGTAAGGATCCACGAGTCAGAGGATACCGGGCATACGCAGACGGGGAGCTGGCAGCTACGGTTTATAAATATCAGCTTGCCGTTCCAAAAGCCAGTAACATAAGTATGACCATCGGAAGAATGATGGAAGAAAGCAATGAAATAACCGTTGAGGCATTCAGTGACTCAGGACAGACTTATGAGTATAAGGAAAAAACGGTTAAAACAATGAAGAACTACGATTACAAAGCTCCAGTATGGGAATCGGATGCCCTTAAAGCGGCTGTTACAGGGGAGAATGTGCTCCTGACATGGAAGGCACCGGAGGATGAGTCGGGAATTTATTCATACCGGGTGTATGTAGATGAGAAACCGGTCTATACGACGGAGGGGGATTATTTTAATCATGTCAATGGTGCTTATACAACCACAGATGCGTTCTACACGTTAAGTAACCTGGACTTATCTGTGGCCCATACATTCCGTGTGGAAGCGGCAGATGCATGGTGGAGAGCGAAAAACGGCAGCGGTCCGTTCCACTGGACTAACAGCGGGCCTGAAGTTATGTGGGATGGATCAGGTATGGTGCAAAAAAACATGAGACCAAGGATGCCGGCAGGATCAGAGACACTTTGGAAGTCTTCCACATTTGGGCAATCCACAGATTTAGATTTTGGAGCCAAAGTTTTGGGAAATAAGACTGGGAATAAATGATACCTGGCCAGTTGACTCTGCCGTTCCACTGGGGCTGGAAGAAAAACCAGTTCAGGATGTGGTAATTGAATCAAGAGGAGGAAAGCTGCAGGATGGTCATGATGGAATAACATTTTATTATACGGAAGTCCCAACAAGTAAAAATTTTATTCTTACTGCTGATGTAAAAGTGGAGCAGATGGGACCAGCCAATAATACTGCACCAAACATGCAGGAGGGAGCAGGGCTGATGGTCCGGGATATAAATGGACCTGCCAGAAAGAATCCTTTGGAGATAGGATACGAAGAGTATCCGGCTGCGTCCAACATGGTTATGTTAAATATTGGAGCGGCAGATAAGAAGAAAAATACGGATCTGAATCTGATGGCAGTTGCCAGATACGGTGTGAACAGCCCCGAAGGCAACTTAAATTCTGTAAGGAATTCCCAGCCACTCCAGCGTTCTGCTGTAAAAGCAGATACTTCTGGAGGAAAGGTGAACAGTTACAATACGGAGCTTAAACTAAGGCTGGAGCGTACAGATGAAGGTTTTATTGTATCTTATCTTGATCAGGATGAAAAGGTAATCAGTACATACAAGTTTAGTGATAAAAATGTAACACCTAATATTGTAGCTCACCTGGATGAGGATTTGATGTACGTGGGATTTTTTGCTTCAAGAAATGCAAGAATGGTTGTAAAAAATATTTCACTGGATTTAACTGATGTTGTAATCCCAGATGAATCTCCAGCCTATGTGCCATTGGATGATGAAAGCGCTGCTCTTTATATTGCATCTGGGGAGTATTCAAAC
Organism: Bacteroidota bacterium; assembly: GCA_023419095.1. Taxonomy (GTDB): domain Bacteria; phylum Bacteroidota; class Bacteroidia; order Flavobacteriales; family Weeksellaceae; genus Kaistella. The sequence goes on from JAEZYN010000141.1 coordinate 1,532, forward strand.
AGTCCGGAATATATGGTTCAGGCACTTACAAACTTGTCAGGAAGCATGACAGTAGAACAGGACGGAAGTATAATTGCAGCTGGAGCAGAGGTGACCGGAGGCGGACAATTTAAAGTACCTGCGGTGTTAACCGAGTCGGGGGGATCGTTCAAACTGACTTTTGAACCTTCTGAGGGAAAAGATGCAGGAAAACAGATCATAAAGACATTTCAGGTGAAAAGAGAAGATTACGGAAAAGACCTCTATGTTTCACCAAATGGACTGGATACTGCGTCAGGAACCGCTTCCGATCCCATGTCTGTCAATGCGGCTGTAAAAAGACTGGTTCCTGGCGGAGTCATTTATATGAATGATGGCATCTATCAACCGTTTCAGATTCCATTAAACGCCTCTGGAAACGAGAAAAACAGAAAGACCCTGGCTGCACTTGGGAAGGTTACGATAACAGGAAATTTAAAGATATTTGTTTTAGATTCAGATTATTGGAATGTAGTGGGGCTTGACGTAGATGGGCGTAATGTGGAAAAAAGCCGGGGTGTATTGATTCACGGAAGTTATAATTTAATAATGAATTCCATAATTAACAACACTTCCAGTGATGCAGGTCTTACCATTACAAAATCCAGAAACAGCAGAAGCTTATGGCCTTCTTATAATATAGTTGAAAATTGTGAATCCTATGAAAACAGGGATGTATCTGGAATTAACGCCGATGGCTTTGCTTCAAAATCAGGTTCTGGTGAGAACAACCGGTTTGTAAACTGTGTATCTCATGATAATTCGGATGATGGCTTTGATTTATATAATACGGTATCGTCAGGTCCAAACGGCAGAGCCATAATTGAAAACTGCGTCGCGTATAACAACGGTTACAATGGGTTCAAACTTGGAGGAGAAGGCAGAGAAGTACCCCATATTTTACGTAACAGCGTTGCTTTTCATAATAATCAGGACGGAATAACGGATAACTTTAACCCGGGTCAGCTCAGAATCGAGAACAATACCTGTTTTGATAACGTAAGATTTAACTTTGTCTTACGTCCGAGTCCTTATAAGAAGGATGGGGATGGCAATCTGACTGCCGAAGGAATATTTAATAATAATGTATCCTACCGTACGGCTGCTTATACTGCAAAGCTGAAATCAGTTTATGGAGATAGAATAGCGGCAAGCGAGATCAGCAACAATTATCTTTATACAGATAATGGAAACTCCATAGGTGAGGAAAACTTCCTGTCTCTTGATCCTGCTGACTGCTATTACCGGGATAATGAAAAAATTATGTTTGGCAATTTCCTGCGCCCGAAAAGAGGAAGTGTGATACGAAATGCAAGGGCTGGGGCAGTGCTTCCTGGAATCGATGAACCAGAACCATCACCAGAACCAGAACCAGAACCGTCTCCAGCACCAGTTCCTTCTTATTTTGACCGTGACTCTGATTCTGACAGGGATTATGGGATCCGAACACCGGCTGGAGCAAAAGAGGTAACAGGAGACTGGAAGCAGGATGAGAAAGGTTGGCGTTTTAAGAAAAAAGACGGTACCTATCCCAAAGAGGAATGGGCAAAGGTAAACGGTGTCTGGTATTTCTTCGGACAGACCGGATAT
>JAEZYN010000051.1 GCA_023419095.1 Bacteroidota bacterium
CACTTTCTGCCGACGAAAAAGAAAAATCCTACGAAACGGTAGGCATTGGTGCACTGAAATATTTTATGCTCAAAGTGGATCCGCGCAAAAAAATGCTCTTCAACCCGAAAGAGAGCGTTGAATTTAACGGAAATACCGGCCCGTTCATTCAGTACACCTATGCCCGAATCCAGTCTTTACTCACAAAAGCCAACTATCAGGAACAAAAAGTTTTGTCCTATGACCTCAGCCAGTCCGAGAAAGAACTCATCATGAATATTGCGGCATTTAAAGACACAGTCAGCAAGGCAGCAGATACTTTTTCGCCCGCAGTTGTGGCCAACTACGTTTACGACCTGGTGAAATCTTACAACTCATTTTACCAAAATAACCCGATTTTGAATCAGGAAGATGAAAATACACGCCAGTTCAGACTCGAACTGTCAGATTTAACGGCAAAAATCATCAAGAAAGGCCTAAAACTTTTGGGTATCGGAACGGTGGACCGTATGTAAAAATTTGGGCGTGCCCCTTTGTTTACGGCGCGGCTGGCGCCGCGCCGTAAACAAGCGGGTCGGTCTCCGGCTCCCAATCTTTTTTGGCCGCCTGGCGGCGGCCAAAAAAGGATTTCCGCCTCCGCCCTCACGCGGGGTCTACACTGTTCACACCAATTTTTCCAAAATCATGCTTCTTGATTTCTCCACATATCCTGAAAAACCATTCCCCCAGCCCGAAACACCTTTCGAAAAGAAAGTTTTGCAGTTTCTGAACGTCTGGTTTTCGGCCAGTAAAACGGTGAGTGTTCAAACATCGGGTTCTACCGGAACGCCAAAGATATTCGATATTGAAAAAAGCCGCATGCGCGCTTCCGCCGCAATGACCTGCGATTTCCTAGAATTGCAAGCTGGTGACTCTGCCCTGCTCTGCCTTCCGGTGGAATACATTTCGGGCAAAATGATGCTGGTACGCGCCGCTGAACGCAAACTAAAAATTTGGGTCAAAGAACCAAGCGCAAATCCGGTTACCTACTTTTCTGAGACCGTAGATTTCTGCGCAATGTCCCCGCTTCAGGTTGAGAACTCTTTAAGCAAACTGCATCTATTTAAAAACCTCATCATAGGCGGTGCCCAAGTTTCGGAAACTTTAAAACAGAAAATCCACTCCGCGCTTCAAAATTCTAGCGCACTCGTACGGATTTATGAAACCTACGGCATGTCTGAAACGCTTTCCCACATTGCACTCAAGGAAATTTACCCTAATGCGGAAACGCACTTTGAAAAATTTGAAGGCGTGGAACTGACCCTCGATAGTCGTGGTTGTCTCCGGATCTACGCACCCAAGCTCAATCCTGAAATCGTAAATACCAACGATTTAGTTGAACTCAAAAAAGATTCCAGTTTCAGATTCCTGGGACGTATAGACAACGTTATCAATTCCGGCGGACTGAAGATTCAGCCTGAACTTCTGGAGTCACTCGTAAAGAAATCCATAGAAAATGAAGTGCTGTTCGTGGGCATTGATGATCAAAAGCTGGGTCAAAAACTTGTTCTCGCAATCGAAGGATCCGAGGAAGATCTTAATGTGCGTTCTATTGTTGACGATGCTTTAAAACAAATTGAACTCATTTACACAAAAAATCACAGACCGAGGGAAATCATTTTCATGAAAAACTTTCCACGTCTTCCGAATGGCAAAACAGACCGGTTAATGCTGCAGAAAATCCTTTCAAATCCTAAACATTAATCTCAAATGAAAGATTTCAGCAAGGAACTGTCATTCAAAACCTCCCGTAGCAGCGGCGCGGGAGGCCAGAATGTAAACAAGGTAGAAACTTCAGTGACCGTAATGTGGAAAATAGCGGAAACCGAATTCTTCAGCATGGAAGATATGGAGATTATTAAAAATAAGTTGCGGAACAGAATTAATAGTGAAGGTGTATTGCAGCTCACCGTTTCGGAATCCAGGACGCAACTTCAGAACAGGAAAATCGCCACACAGAAAATCTTGCAAATCGTAAATGAATCTTTGGTCAGACAAAAACCAAGAAAAGCCACGAAACCTTCCAAAAGACAAATCGAAAAACGAATTCAGGCTAAAAAACACATTTCTGAAAAGAAAGAGCAGCGAAAGTTCCGCTTTTAGGGATTGAATTTGTTAAGATTTGCTAAATACTTGTTTTCTAGTACTTTATTCAGTATTTTTGTACTCAGACAAGAATAATACAATGACAACACTAACCTTTACATCCGATACGAATCGTGCAGCGAGGCTATTGCAATCATTGCTTTATTTGCACACGGATTCGTTTTTAAAAAGTTCCAAAGACTTTATCTCCTGATCCCTGTCCGAATGAGCGACGGGGAAACTCCATTTTTTTAATCTAACTTTTACAACGCAGAACACTGGATTTGCTTTCCCATGCGCGGGAAGCACTTCCGATATGTGATGCAACAATTAACTCAAAATCAAAAGAAATGACAGAGCAGATAATCTTAACAACAGGAATTTACGACGCAATCAAAGATCACTTACGCAGAAAACAGGTAACAGCAGCTGAAGAGGAAAGGCTGACCGCCGAGTTGCGGAATGCAGTACAGGTTCGCCGCCGCGAACTTCCGGAAGATGTGGTGACTGTAGACACGAAAGTGACAATAAAAGACCACACCGAAAACCAGGAGAAAGAATACATTTTTGTGGGTGTAAAACATGCCAAGCCTAAAAAGAACAAGCACTCAATCCTTTCAGACATCGCGTTAGCGACATTAGGCTATAAAGTAGGTGATGTGATTGAGTGGCCTTTCGCCGATGGTGAAAGAAAAATAGAAATTCTGAAAGTTGAGCCCTGGTCGCAGAACTAAACTCAATAGCTTTTCCATAACTAAACAAAAAAAGTACAACCATAGCCGGTTGTACTTTTATTTTTTACGATGAATAAACGCTTATGAATTCTCCAGGATATAAGAGAACATCAATGGTGCGCAGATGGTTGCATCACTTTCAACGATAAATTTCGGTGTGTTGATGTCGAGTTTGCCCCAAGTGATTTTTTCGTTCGGAACGGCACCGGAATAAGATCCGTAAGACGTGGTAGAATCTGAAATCTGGCAGAAATAGCTCCAGAACGGAATATCGGTCATTTCCATATCCTGGTACAGCATTGGAACCACGCAAATCGGGAAATCTCCCGCAATACCGCCACCTACCTGGAAGAAACCAACGCCCTTTCCACCGGAATTTTTCGGATACCAGTCCGCCAGATACATCATATATTCGATACCCGACTTCATCGTTGAAGCCTTAAGTTCTCCTTTGATGCAGTAGCTTGAGAAAATATTTCCCATCGTAGAATCTTCCCAGCCCGGCACCACGATCGGCAGGTTTTTCTCCGCCGCGGCCAACATCCAAGAGTTCTCTTTCGGGATTTCGTAGTATTGTTCCAGAACGCCTGAAAGAAGCATTTTGTACATATATTCGTGCGGGAAGTATCTTTCGCCTTTCGCTTCTGCGTCTTTCCAGATTTCGACGATATGTTTCTGCAGTCTCCGGAAGGCCTCTTCTTCAGGAATGCACGTGTCGGTAACACGGTTCAGGCCTCTTTCAAGCAAATTCCATTCATCTTGTGCGGTAAGGTCGCGGTAATGCGGCACTCTTTCGTAGTGCGAGTGCGCCACCAGATTCATCAGGTCTTCCTCAAGGTTTGCTCCGGTACATGAAATGATATCTACCTTATCCTGACGGATCATTTCGGCTAAGATCTTACCGATTTCCGCCGTAGACATAGCGCCGGCCAGCGTGATCATCATTTTACCACCCTCTTTCAGGTGCGCCACATAACCTTTAGAAGCGTCTACCAAAGCCGCCGAGTTAAAATGCAGGTAATATTTTTCGATAAATTCTGTAATCGGTTTGTTCATAATTTTTGCTTTGTGCAAAGATAAGGATTTATAAAATCTTAATTTTGAAGGATGGATGAATTGTTCCGCAAGCAGGTTTTTGAAGTGATCCGGCTGATCCCGCCCGGACGCGTCACTTCTTATGGCGCGATCGCAAAAGCGGTCGGCTATCCAAATCATTCACGGCATGTGGGCAATACACTCAGGAATTACGGTGATGACTTTCCCGCGCACCGCGTTTGCAATTCGTCGGGAAGAATTACCGCCAGTTGTCTTCGGGATTTTGTCGGAAAATTAGGTAAAGAAGGTGTTACCGTGGCGGACGGACGAATTGTTAATTTTAAAAACATCTTCTGGAATCCCCTCGAAGAATTATAATCAAAAACTGTAGAAAAAAAACCGGCGGAAAAATTCCACCGGTTTTATTTGAAGCCTTTAGCGTGCGTGAATAAAATTCTATTTTGCCAGTTCCTGATAACTTCTCTGGATAAAATCAGTCAACTCCTTCCCTTTCAAAAGGTTTTGCGAAAGCTTAGCCAAATCCAGCGCATACTTAATTTGGGAAGTTTTCTCTTCCGCATTCTCCGTATTAAGGATTTTTCCGGCCAGTTCACTGTTGGTATTCACCACGAGGTTATACATCTCCGGGAAACCGCCCATCGCGAACATTCCTCCACCGCCCGTGGCTTGCATATCTTTCATACGACGCATAAATTCGGGCTGAGTGATGATGAAAGGCGCATCGCTGCTGTCTAGATCTTCAAGCTGAACCGTGAATTTTGAATCTGAAATGCGTTCTTCAACGTTTTTCTTTAAAGTTTCCTTTTCAGTTTCGCTGAGTTTCGAGATTACGGGCTCATCTTTTTTGATCAGATTATTGATGTGATCGGCATCCACTCGCGCAAACTGGATTTTCTCTTTCGAACCTTCAAGCTTTTGAATCAGATGCGGCACGATCGGTGAATCCAGAAGCAAGACTTCGTAGCCTTTGTCTTTTGCAGCCTGAACGTAGCTGTGCTGATCGTGCTCGTTGCTAGCGTACAGGATTACGAGGTTGCCGTCTTTGTCTGTTTGGTTGGCTTTAATTTTTTCCTCCAGCTCACTCCAAAGGAAATACTTGCCGTCAACATTCGGATAAAGCGCAAACTTGTCGGATTTATCGTAGAATTTATCTTCGGAAATCATTCCGTATTCGATCACGATTTTGATGTCATTCCACTTTTTCTCGAAATCTTCACGGTTTTCATTGATCAGCGAAGCCATCTTATCACCAACTTTTTTCGTGATGTAAGAAGAGATTTTCTTCACCGCGCCATCGGCCTGAAGATAAGAACGCGAAACGTTCAGCGGAATATCCGGAGAATCGATCACACCTCTTAAAAGCATAAGGAAATCCGGTACAATTCCTTTCACCTCGTCGGTCACAAAAACCTGGTTTTGGTACAGCTGGATTTTATCCTTTTCGATGTTCAGATTATTACCCAATTTCGGGAAGAACAAAATTCCTGTCAGGTTGAACGGATAATCAACATTCAGATGAATATGGAAAAGCGGATCCTCGAACTGCATCGGATACAGTTCGCGGTAGAAATTTTTATAATCTTCGTCTTTTAATTCAGACGGCGCTTTCGTCCAGGCCGGTGTTGGATTATTGATGATGTTATCAACTTCCTTGGTTTCAGGTTTTGCATCTTCCGCAGCATCTTCCGGCAATGGCAAAGTTTCCGTTTTTGTTCCGAATTTAATCGGGACGGGCATGAATTTGTTGTATTTCAGCAACAGTTCACGGATTCGGCTCTCTTCCAGAAATTCCGTGGAGTCCTCCGCGATGTGCAGAATGATTTCAGTTCCGCGTGTAGCTTTGTCGGTTTCCTCGATTGAATATTCCGGGCTGCCGTCACAGATCCAGCGTACTGCCGGCTCGTCTTTGTAAGATTTGGTGATGATTTCCACCTTTTCAGCCACCATGAATGCAGAATAGAATCCAAGACCGAAGTGGCCGATGATTCCTGCGTCTTTCGCGCTGTCCTTATATTTCTCGAGAAATTCTTCAGCACCGGAAAATGCAACCTGATTGATGTATTTTTCCACTTCCTCACCGGTCATCCCGATTCCCTGATCGATAATGTGAAGCTTCTTGCCTTCTTTGTCAATCTTCACTTCGATCTGAGGCGTTCCGTAATCAACATTAGCTTCACCGATATTTGTTAGGTGTTTCAGTTTCAAAGTAGCATCTGTAGCATTCGAAATCAGTTCCCGCAGGAAAATTTCGTGGTCGCTGTAGAGAAACTTTTTGATCAGTGGGAAGATATTCTCCACCGAAACATTGATATTTCCTTTAGTCATAATGATTTAAATTTTATTGTTCAGGTTTTTCAAATTAAGTACCACCGAAGCAAGTTGGACATTTTGGCATTAAGCACAAAAAAAAGACAGCCTGAAACTGTCTTTGTGTATTTAAAAAAAACCGGATTACTTATTTTTAATAACTTCTCTGATCTTCAGTTCAAGCTCTTCCGCAAGTTCCGGATTATCCTTCAGCATATCGCGCACCGCGTCGCGGCCCTGTCCAAGTTTCGTTTCTTCATAGCTGAACCATGAGCCGCTTTTCTTCACCACACCTGTTTCCACAGCCATGTCGAGAATTTCGCCCACTTTTGAAACACCTTCGCCGTACATAATGTCAAATTCAGCCATTTTAAACGGAGGTGCAACTTTGTTCTTCACGATTTTCACCTTTACGCGGCTTCCAACAGCTTCGTCGCCAGTTTTAATTGGCGCGCTGGCTTTACGGATGTCGATTCTTACCGAAGCATAGAATTTAAGCGCGTTACCACCAGTGGTAGTTTCCGGATTCCCAAACATCACACCGATTTTTTCACGAAGCTGGTTAATGAAAATCACCGTACATTTTGTCTTTGAAATGGTTCCTGTCAGTTTTCTTAAAGCCTGCGACATCAGTCTGGCGTGAAGTCCCATTTTGGAATCACCCATTTCACCTTCGATCTCCGCTTTTGGCGTCAAAGCAGCAACTGAGTCGATTACCACGATGTCGATCGCGCCGGAACGGATCAGGTTATCCGCGATTTCGAGTGCCTGTTCACCATTATCGGGCTGCGAAATGATCAGGTCATCGAGGTTGATCCCAAGTTTCGCGGCGTAATGTCTGTCAAACGCATGCTCAGCATCGATGAAAGCGGCAATACCGCCGGTTTTCTGCGCTTCTGCGATCGCGTGCAGCGTTAAAGTCGTCTTACCCGAAGATTCCGGTCCATAAATCTCGATGACGCGGCCGCGCGGATACCCGCCTACGCCTAAAGCTAAATCGAGACCCAGCGATCCTGAAGGAATCACCTCGATGGTATCGTCCACAGAAGCGTCGCCAAGCGTCATCACGGTCCCTTTACCGTAGGTTTTATCTAATTTATCAAGCACCAGCGCGAGTGCTTTTTTCTTATCGTCAGTACTGCTCATTTTAAAATAATATTTTATCAAAAATACGAAATTTCAGACAGAAAGAGCCACAAAAAAACGCGGCAAAAAGATTAAATAAATTTTTTGTGGGAAAATTTTTGCATCGAATGAAAATATTTTTTAGATTTGCACCACCAAAATGAAAACAGACCCATGGTGTAACGGTAGCACTCTGGTTTTTGGTACCATCAGTTGGGGTTCGAATCCCTGTGGGTCTACAAGTTTTGAATTAACGCTCTGATTTTCAGGGCGTTTTTTGTTGGTTTAGACCGCTATTAGTCCACAAATTAGTTTTTTCCTTTTTTTGACCACAAATTCCATAGTCTCACCCTCTACCCGTTATTGGTGATTACAACCTTGATAAATCTAAACGACTGTTTAATTTTGCATTTCAATAATTAGAGAATTATAAAATGTTTGTGAGAGCCTATTGTGATGACTAGTTTAGTGTAAATACCTCAAAACACATCATAATATATAATATAATAGGGAATAAAATTACAATAGGATATATAAAATCACAGGTGGCAGACATTTCATATTTCCCACTAACAACGTAATAGTCACTCACGGTCACAATATAAGATTGTATTCTATTTGCAATATTATTCATTAAAATGTGACATGGCTTCAGCGAAATCCATCTCAATACATATAATTTGTATATTTGTGCATTGTACCCTATTATGAACTACGTTGATGAAATTAACACAGTACTAATTCCTAAAATAACAGAAGAGCCTCTAGTTTTGGATCTTTTTGCGGGTTGCGGGGGGCTGTCTCTTGGGTTCGAATCTGCTGGATTTCCAACAATTGGCTATGAAATGAATCCCGATGCCGCTGCTACCTACAATGCAAATTTATTAGGAAACTGTTTAATTGAAAAGTTACATCATGATTCCACATATCCCAATGCGGACATAATTATTGGTGGTCCCCCATGCCAACCTTTCAGTGTGGGAGGAAATCAAAATGGCGTTCAGGATTCTCGTAATGGATTTCCTTACTTTGTAGATGCGGTCAGAAAAGTAAAACCAAAAGTTTTTATGTTTGAAAATGTTAGAGGATTACTATATTCTAACAAATGGTATTTAGAAATAATCATTGAAGAACTTAAAAGTCTAGGGTATAAAGTGGAATATAAACTTGTTAATGCGGTAAAACATGGTATCCCCCAAAACAGGCAACGAATATTCGTTGTAGGTCATAATTCACAGTTCCACTTTCCTGAGGAAAGTGACCGAAAAGTTACAGTTCAGGATGCAATTTCAGATTTAATTGAAACTACTCCTCCGGAAAGTAAATTTTTAACGCCGTCCCAAGACCTATATATTGCAAATTACGAAAAAGCCTCCAAGTGTATAAATCCTAGAGACCTTTATGCTGACAGACCTGCAAGGACATTAACATGTAAAAATTTAGCGTCAGCAACTGGCGATATGCATAGAGTGAAATTGCCTGATGGAAGAAGACGTAGAGTTCTTTTAAGTGAGGCTTCTCGTCTTCAAAGTTTCCCAGACCACTTTAAGTTCATGGGAAAGGAAACTAGCAAGTTTAACCAAATAGGGAATGCTGTTCCACCATTGTTAGCATATAAAATGGCAATAGCGTTAAAAGAATGCTATCATAGATCCAACTAATTATACTAACAGTAACGATGCTAAGATTATGATCGACCATATACCGAATTCGACAAAAAATGAAATCAATAAAAGGCTCATAAATGAGGCACTAGATATAATCGACAGCGTTGGAATTCCTCTTTCAGGTAAAAGGTCGCGAGCACTTGAGAATATGGCTATGAGTTTTCTTGCTGTCGCTGGAATCACAAAATCATGGAAGGAGGCAAAGGGACAAAATGAACATAGGCACCTAAAAACTAGGGAGATAATTAAATTCATTAATGAAAACTTTGAAGAAAACATCTCGCCCGGATCATACGATGATATAAGGAGGAAACACCTAAAACTGCTAGTTTTGGCAGATTTAATCTTAAATAGCGCCAATAATCCCAGTGCTGCACAGAATGACCCAACTAGGGGTTATACTCTAAGTTCGGAGTTTAAATCACTAATTACATATTACGGGTCCAATGAGTGGGATATTAAATTAAAATTATTTCTTAAGAATCGTCCTACGCTATCAGAAATTTTACAAAGAAAAAGAGACTTGCCAAAAGTCCGTATAACATTATCTTCTGAACACATTCTAGAGTTTTCACAGGGAGGTCACAATCAATTGCAGAGGGAGATCATTGAAGAGTTCCTACCTCGGTTCGGTGTCGGATGTACAGTCCTATATGTGGGCGACGCTACGGATAAATTTCTGCATCGTGATGATGATAAGTTAAAAGAATTAGGGTTTTTTGAACTAAATCATGACTCTTTACCAGACATTGTCGCGTACAATCCGGATAAGAATTGGATTTATCTAATTGAGGCATTTTTTACTTCGGGACCAATGAGCGAGGAAAGAATGTTAGAATTGAAAAAATCTTTAAAAGATTGCACCGCAGATCTTATATTTGTAACAGCATTTACTTCAAAAGGTGATTTCAGAAAAAACGTCACCGATATTGGATGGGAATCAGAAGTTTGGACTGCGGATAATCCCGACCATCTAGTTCATTTTAATGGCGGGAAATTTTTAGGACCCTATCAAACGAAAAAGGATTAATATTTTTTCATACTAACCCTGTACATTTCATACTTTTTCTTAAAATGATTTAGTCCTCAATGTAAGTGAAATAGTCTTAGGGTTAGTATATATGCAACAGCGGATATGAAAAACGGGTCAAAAGTTGCGAACAAACATACCCGCCCCTTACAATTTGTAGGATGAAATTTGAAAATCAAAAGTCGTTTTTCTAATCCTTAGTTCGCCTGAGCGAACCCCTATGATTCAGCGCCACATTCTCTTGTCACAGATTAAGTTACAAATGCGATTGGTGACTGCGAGCTGATCTTCAGTTACAATGTTGCATAGTGGTATATAAACTTTGACTGTACACTAAAAGTTAATCTGCATTTGACTAGGATGATAGTTTCTCTGCTCGAACCGCCGTCGGTTATGAATTTGGTTGCTCGCCGAGTTCCTAATGTTATGCGCGATGAAGTAGATTTGCTCTGTCGTTGACCGAGATCTCATCTTCGGCGTTAAATATTTTAACTTGAGTTGTTCATAAGTTATAGTATCGTTTATTCTATACCACTCTAGCCCTGTTGCAGATATAAACTTACTATCTCTTTTCTGCACCGAAATATCTAACCCTGTGACTAAACAGGTACGAGGATTATCAGGTTATTCCCGGAGGTTCTTTTCCACCTTTACTATAGCTGGAATCTGCACAATGGTTTTTGGCGTTTCTATCCGGTTTTACATCGGATTTCAGTAACATTTTCCAATTCAGAAATCGTGGAATCCGCACACTGATTTAAGAATGCTAATTTACTTTCTATTTCTTTTCTGATAAGGTTGTGCAGCCCTTTTTGACCTAACATTTTATAGTACTTTTTTTTCTTATTTACAAAGGTGTTACGGTGTTTATATTCTATAATGTCTAACCAAAAATCAGTATTGCAGAACCTGAGGCCCTTTTTACCCCTCTTATCAAAGACCAAGACACTTTCCCATTCCGCTATAATAATATGCGATAATAGTTCGTATACAGACGGATTGAGTAAGTCGTTCAGAGTTTCAACGCCCTTACTCTTTAGATACTTTGACTGCCGGGTTTTTCCCTCAAACCGGAGTAAGTTCGGTTTTGCATATTCAGGGAATTGTAGTGTCTTATTGTACGCCTTAACGCCAAAATAGTCTGTACCTGCAAAGTAGCACTGTACCAGTTTCGGGTACTTAATGAATTGATTTCGGTGGTAAAACCTCAACCATTTTATCAGACTGGAGACATCTATAGGACATATAATGTTAACTCCAAATTCCAGCCCTATTACCCTGCAAAGTTGCGGATCCATACCTAGGTGCCGGTAGAGTCTTTTGATTGTATTAATGCAATCTAAAACCGTGAAATCGTTTGCATTGTGCAAACCACCATTGAATAATTTATGCAAACTCCCATCTATTTCAAGGCGATCACCGTAGCGTGTGAAATTTAGGTTAAAGTAAGTCTTCTTTATGACTGATTTTAACTCACCTGATGACTTATTTAGATATGTATGCTCGCTGCCATAAGATAAGTCTGGATGGCTCCAGATCTTCTCTATTTCTTGCGTGTCTTTTATTTGTAATTTAATTCCGTCTCCCATGTTTTTGCTATATTTGTAGTTCAAATAGTTTCCTATTTGTAAGGTTTGAACGCCTAAAGGGAATGCATTTTTGCATTCCCTTTGTTGTTCTTAAAATTTCTGAATGATTGCCTTGATGATCTTTTCGCGATCGGACGGCGTGTGGGGATAGAATTGTTTACAAACTCTTAATAATATCTTTTCTGCGCCCTGTGGCATAAAAACAACTATTAAGGATTTCACATTATTCACTAGCAAATCTGAATAGTAAAAACCAGTAGTTGCAGTTGGGCGTAATCCCGTTAATGCGCATTTGCTCCAGTTGGAGGTATTTCGAACTCGTAGAAGGTACTCTGCACCTGTTATTGAGTTGTAGCCGTTGTTTTTCTCAATCCTTACCAAGTCAGTTAACAGCGGGTTTTCCGCGTGACTTAAAAGGTACTCTCTGAAAGTCTTTTTTTCCTGATTGAGAACATAGGTATGCTGGTAGTGGTCAGGTATGAACGTTGTTGTTTTCATAGCAATAAATATTATTCGTTAATAATCATTGCGTTTTCTATTTCGTCCAACCGGTAATAAACCCGCGAACCCAATTTATAGGATTTTAGGATTTTGCGTTTCCTCCATTCGTGAATGGTTGGTTTAGTAACTCCAAATCGCTGACATACTTCATCGGCTGACAAATAGCGTTTCGGCGCGGAGTCGGTCAGGAATTTACTGATGCGATCAAACAGACGGTTTTCTACATGCTCTGTAATTGCCTGAATGTGTGTAGTCGGTTCGATACCAACGTAATTAATTGTTTCCATAATATAACAGTTATAAATATTTCATTTATTCTGTTACAAAGGTGTTTTTAGTAATCTGTTAGTAATACTAAATCTTACCTAAATGAAAAAATGCTAACCTTATAACGGTTAGCATCTACACTTTAAATCTTTAATTTTCGTATTACCTTTTCGGCGTTTAGACTGTTGCTCGGGTTTTTGTACGGGCTGTCTTTATGACTGTCGTCCCTGACGGGCTGCAACATAGGATTTAGATAAGTGTTAAGAGTTTTTGAGTTTATGCCTGTAAGTGCAGAAAGTATTTCTGACGTATGAGATATGACATAGGGTTTCGTCTGAATGGTTTTTATGTAATCTATTATCCCCAGTTTCTCTGCTATTATAAGTCTTTCTTTCGCTGAAATGTCCGAAAAGTCGAATTCAGGGGCCGCCAGTTGAGGTTGGGCTGATTGTAGAGGTTGCATCATCGCCACTCTTATCTTTTCCTTTTCAATCTCCATCTTGAGAAAGTCATTAATAAGGTCGTTCTGCTCGCGCCAGTTTTCAAATTTTTTGTAATCCTGTTGTTTGTCGGATGGACGCTTTAGTATTAAGGATATTTCTTCAGTAAGATCTTCAAAAACTTTGTCATTGTTTTCTTTGAGAATGGTCAGAAATCGTAATAACGACATTTTATTCGCTCTTTCACTATATATTACTAAATACTGATCCTTGAGCTGTTGTAGTGTAGCAAAGGTTGTTTCCATTAATTTTTAATTTGAACAGTTAGTTGAAAAATTATTTGGTGTTTACGTTGCCGGTCGAAGTTGTGCTCCTGCATTATATGCTGTCTTCCAGCTGCTCCCAATATGCGTGCATCTGTTGCGACAAAGTTGCGTTATCGATCCCTATATACCCTAAGAACTCTCTTTCTGTTTTGTGTCCGGTTACGCTCATAATTACAACGGTTGGCAGTTTGCCATAATACATTGTAGCGAATGTGCGACGGCAGACGTGTGATGAAACTAACTCATAAAATGGATAGTAACCGAAAACGTATTTTTTGCCTACGTTATCGTACCTACGGCCGTATTCTAGGCGATCAATCCCTGCTAGTTTACAGACGGTTTCTAAGTGCCCGTTGAATAAGGCTACCGCACTTCCTACATTCTCAGAAAATAGCGGCGGAAACTCACCTCCTCTTTTTTGCAAGATAGCCTCTACCTCTTTACTGATCGGGACTAACACAGGTGTTCTTGTCTTCTGCTGGGAGAGATTAATGTATCTGTTGCCATTTATCACCATTATTTTCTTTTTATCCATCGCGAAAAAATCGGCCACCCTTTGCCCCGTGTAGCAACCGATAACAAACCAATCGCGCGCGATTTCTTGTTTTTCACCAAGGTCTTGTAGCTCCTGTATTACTTTCAGCTCATCCACTGTAACAATATGAGTAGGAGTTTCAACTGTAAAACCTTTTATTTCGTCGAGCTGATCGTGTACAGTGAGGTTTTCCATCTTCGCATCCTTGAATATAGTTTTAGTATATTTCAAGTATTTGCCCACCGTGTTATCGTTGAGGTTCTGTTCTCTTAAAAATGTTACAAACCGATTCCCAACGGCTAAGTTATAATCTGAAACTTTTAACCTTTTTTCCTCGGTTTTTAAGAATTCTTGAAATTTAGTTACTATGGTTATGTGTTTTTGGCGCGTACGGTGCGTGATTGGCTGTCCCTTATATTTTCGAAACGGCAGTATGACGGCTAAGTAATGCTCTAAATAGTTTTCTATGTAGTCTAGATGCTCTGTTCTGCGGCCACCTGTATAATAGGCCGAGACAACTTCATCTAGCCAGTCTCCATTAATTATGTCCACATCGGTACGTTTGCGGAAATACCGTAAAATGAAGGTCTCAATCTCTACCAGACTTGATCTGAGCTCATCAATTTGTTTTAATGTCGCCGCGTTTGCAGATTTGACGTTTTTAGGCTTACCCGTCTTCGAATTCCAAAACTCAGGATCAATAGTTTCCCTTGTTTTTCTTTTAATATCAATTGTACGTCCGTCTTTAAATCGAACATAAATGGGCGCGTGGTCTCGGGAAGATTGTAGAATAAATTTAATAGTTGCCATAATAGAAAGTTTGAACAAGGCAAAGATACAATTAGTCCGCAATTAGCCCGCACATAACCAATCTATCTTTACTTAACTTTACCTCATCTTACTACACTCACACTTACTTCTACTGACTATCAGGTTCTTATATAATAGCCTATGAGTAACGACATACGGTCTGATTAAGGAGGATTAACGTGTTACGCTCCCTGTGGGTCTACAAATTTAGGTATAACGCTCTGATTTTCAGGGCGTTTTTGTTTTGTTTAGGAAATCATTAGGAAATATCTTTATTTTAACGAAGAAATTGTTGAGTCCGATCACATGACAGTGGAGGTCAATTATGCACTAAAAAAACAAAAGTTTTTTTTTAGCAGGCTGGGAGAATTATCACTAGGGTTACAACACACCACACTTTGATGTTCCATTATCATTAGCTTGTTCAGCTTTTAAACTTAACCTTACGTGCCGATGCGGGTACCATCTGTGCAAGTTTCGTGTGCAACACCCGTAAAAGGCTGGCGGTTATATTTTATTAGCAAACTAAAAATCTTGCTCCCATATATATATGCGAATAATGCCCATTCTCGCTAACAATCAGAGGACACTGACATATTAATTTTAGTGCAGTTTTCGTCAGTAGATAATAACCCTTGATCGTTGACGACGGAACGATTAAAACCAATGGTCACAAAATAAAACATAACGCTACCTACATTTTGGAACCTACGCTACCAATTCTGGAGTTATCTGAAGTGCATAAATACTGAGTATTACCGCAACAGTCGCACCACATGCAACAGTTAATATCACGCGAACTTCCCAACAACGTAAGCGCTATCACTTGAGCACTTCGCGCCACCGAATGGTACAGTGTTCCCTGCCGTGCGATAGTGTTCATAAGAGAAAAAATATTTAGAAAGGGTGAGAGATGTTTTTATGTTCCAATGTTTTACCGGTTTGAGATATTCGGACGTAGAAAATTTAAAACAAAGCGACATTAAAGATAATTTCATCGAAATAATAACGGTAAAAACTTCTGATAGTTTAAATATTGAACTCAATGATCACAGCAGAGCCATACTTGAAAAATATAAAGATGAAGTGTATGAAAAATCTAAAGCTTTGCCGGTGATTAGCAATCAAAAAATGAATGAATATTTACGGGAACTAATGGAAATGGCGGAAATTGATGAACCTATCCGCGAAACCTATTATAAAGGAAACCAAAAATTTGATGAAGTTTCCCCAAAATACGCACTTATGAGTTCCCACGCCGGGAGACGAACTTTTATCTGCAACGCTTTGGCTTTAGGAATTCCTCCGCAGGTCGTGATGAAGTGGACTGGTCACACTGATTATGCTGCGATGAAGCCCTATATTGATATTGCAGATCAAACAAAAATAAATGCTATGGCAAAGTTTAATATGTTGTAAACCCTAACTTTTTTAAGGAAGTAGTTTACACAGATATTGCTTCTAAAATAATTCCCTATCTTTGTGCTGTTTACTTACAATGGTCGGAAATTTTAAAATACTGTTCCTTTCCCTTACACTCGCGTTATTGCTGGCGCCAGGGATTTCTCAGGCTTGCAGTAAAAAGGAGAAGCAGGTTATTAAAACCGCGACCAGTTCGCAAACTTTCATAAAACAGTCATTCGCACAGATACAGCCGTCTTGCGACAGCGGCGATTGCAAAGAAGAATGCTGTCACCCAAAATCACACAATTGTCAAACCGATGGATGCTCAGGAAATTGCAGCGGTAACCTTTGCAGCACTGCTCAGTATACCATTCTAGCATACAGCAAATTTTTAGAGGATTCTAAAAACGAAGCGTCCGGTTACGATGACAAAAATTCTAATTTTTTTTATCAGAATCCCCATTACTCCGGTGGATTCCATACCATTTGGGAACCGCCCAAAATAGGTTAAGATCTTCTTTTACAGCCCGAATTGTGTCTGGTCGTGAAGTGTTTATGACACTTTCCGCAGATTATTTAGCGGTGCTGAATGTCCCTTCGAACTTTCACTTCTCGTTTAAGTAATCTTTTAGAAAAGAATGTTCTTTAAAGAACAACTTGAAGATCAGGATTTTCGTACACAGTCTCTCAAGACGGAGGCTCAAAATTAACCTTTAACGATAATTTAATGAAGAATATTCTTTTGGGAATACTCGCTTTTATAGCGGTGTTCCTTGTTTCCTGCAACAATTCAAAAGCTGAAAACACACAAATCGCGGTCGCAAAGTTCACCACCGGCGACATTGTTCCAAACGATCACGTATGTATGGTAAACAACGCCTATATGGGCAAAAAACAACTCGAAGTCAAACATGACGGCAAAACCTACTATGGTTGCTGTGAAAACTGCAAACTGAGAATCCCGCAGGAAGAAAATGCGCGCATGGCGTCGATGCGGTTTGAGCTGCACGGCTCGG
>JAEZYN010000089.1 GCA_023419095.1 Bacteroidota bacterium
TTTTCCTGTGTGCTGAAGGTCATTTTTCTCATCCTCAAACTTGTAACCGGGATCGCCCATACCTGTTCCCTGCGGATCTCCTCCCTGGATCATGAAATCTTTGATCACACGGTGAAAAATAGTTCCGTCATAGAAAGGAACACCTTTAGCCTTCGCCTTATTTTCGATTTTTCCTTCTGCCAGACCTACAAAATTCGCTACCGTAACAGGCGATTTCTGGTCTTCAAATTTCACTATCATATTTCCTTTTGATGTCTGGAAATTTGCGTAAAGGCCGTCCTTCAGGCCTTCGTAAGTTTCTTTTTCTACGTTCATTTTTTTATAAATTGGGGTGCAACTGCTGACCGAAAATGCTGCAATTGCGATTAATAAATTTTTCTTAAACATGGATTAATTTTTTTATAATACTTTGATTTTTATAATTAATGGCAGATCGTTCGGGATGTTATTGTTGTCACCATAAGTGCCAAAAGCCAAAACGGAAGGCACTAAAATAGTAGCAGATGAACCCTCGTCTAAATATCTTAAAACATCTTCCACCGCTTTCAGTTCTTCAAACCGACCGAACTGAACACCCATCTTCTTCACCGGTTCCGCAGAAAGTTTCACGTTGTCGAAATCAAAAATTTCATATGAGTACGAAACTGTTTCACCGTCTGCTTTGCGTGTGTTATTCTGAAGATTTTCAATATTAACCCAATAATTCAGAGTCATCGGATAAAATTTTTCATCCTGATTTTTTATCCAGTCTTCTATTTGTAACCTTTCAGTCTGATTTAAATTTTTAGCACGGTTTTTAGACGTTTCCAAATCTTTTTCACTTAGAAAGCCACCAACAGGCGGATGACTCTGCTGTTTCTGTGCACAGCCGAGCGCCAGGAAAACCGAAAACAAAATTACTTTACGCATAAATTTTTGCGAAAATAGTGAATTCATGCTAAACTTTTAACCAAAAAGACCGGGAAGTTCCCGGTCATTAATTTATATCAATCAAAGAATTATGCGTCCTGCAATACCGCTTTCTCCACCTTCATTCTCCAGCCAAATGTATCTTCAGCTTTATTATTCTGAATGTTTACCAAATCCTGCTGCAGTGAAAGTGCGAAACTTTCTTCCTGCGAAAGTGTAGGAAGCTCAAGTTTTTCACCTTTGTAGCCCAAAGCACGGAAAACACTTGTAACCACCGCAGTTCCAACACCCCAAACTTCTTTCAGGCTGCCGTCTTTCTGCGCTTCGATCACTTTTTTCACAGAAACCGGCTCTATTCTTACGTCGATTCCGTGTTTTTTGGCTAACTGGATGAAGCTGTCACGCGTCACACCATCTAAAATCTTTTCAGAAGTCGGCGGCGTAAAAATGGTATCATTAATACGAACAAAAACGTTCATCGTACCGCTTTCCTCAAAATATTCGTGCGTTGCGTCATCCGTCCAGATCACCTGCTCGTAACCCTGCTGGTTTGCCAGCTGAGTCGGATAAAAAGATGCGGCATAGTTTCCGGCAGCTTTTGCTGAACCAACTCCACCGCTAGCGGCACGTGAATAGAAATCTGAAATCAGGACAGAAACTGGTTCTGTATAGTAACTTTTAGCCGGAGTTGCCACTATCGCAAACATATATTTATTTGAAATACGTGCTTTCAGAACTTCCTCTGTAGCGAAAATTAGAGGACGGATATATAAGGAAGTCCCCTCGCCCTGCGGAATCCATTCACGATCGATATCTACCAAAGCTTGTAAACCGCCCAGGAACATTTCCTCAGTAACCTGTGGCATTGCTAGTCTTGAAGCAGATTTATTTATTCTTTCAAAGTTTTTTTCCGGTCTGAAAAGAAAAACCTCTCCATCACTATCTTTATAAGCTTTCATTCCCTCGAAACATGCCTGACCGTAGTTCAGCCCCATCATTGCTGGTGTAAAAGGCAGCGGACCGTACGGAACAAGCTTCACATCACCCCATTTGCCGTTCTCATATTCGCAAATGATCATATGATCCGTAAATGTATCACCGAAAGAAAAATTTTCCGGATCAAAGGATGCAATTCGGGGAGTTGCAGATTTTTGAATTATCATATTAAAAATTTTTATTGATGTTCTACAAATTTAACATAATTTTCCAAATATAAAAGTTTTAAAGTAATTTTGGAAAAATTTAGGATGGAAAGGGTCGTAACAATCACCAAAGATGGCAGTAAAACACTGCAAATAAAGGATTTAAATGAAAACTATCATTCAGGACATGGTGCTTTGCAGGAAGCCCAGCATGTCTTTATAGGTAATGGATTAAAATTGGTTTATAAAAACGAAATTCATATTTTGGAACTCGGTTTTGGTACCGGACTTAACGTTTTGGTAACATTAAATGAATTTTTAAGAAATGACAAATGTCATATAATCCACTATTTTACATTAGAGAAATATCCCGTAAATCAGGATGAAATTTCAGAACTCGCTTATGAAACTCTTTTTGAGGATGAAAAAATTGCTGCAATAAATAAAAAAATACATGCTTCAGAATGGGGAAAAGAAGCAGAAATAGTTCCCAACTTTTATTTAACAAAAATAAAATGCGATTTTTTTGAGCTGAAAGATCAACTGCTTCCGACGGTCGACCTTGTTTATTTTGATTGCTTTGGTGCGCGTGTACAGCCTGATCTGTGGGAAAAGCCGCTTTTGGAAATGGTCGCCGATAAGATGAAAAACGGCGGACTGTTCACGACATATTCGTCAAAAGGCAGTGTGAGACGCATTCTCAAGGAACTTAATTTTAAAGTTGAAAAACGCCAGGGCCCGCCCGGAAAACGCGAAATGATGATCGCCTGGAAAGGGGACGTTCCTACTCTTTAATTTTTGTTAACTTTGAAATATTCTGTAATTTAAACTAATGACCGAAAAAATAAACATACGCGTTTATGGCGCGGCAATAAAAGACGGAAAAGTGTTGGTACTTCATGAAGAATACGTGGGCCAGAACCTGCTAAAACTACCCGGCGGCGGACTAGAACTTGGCGAAGGTGTGACCGATTGCCTCCGACGTGAATTCGAAGAAGAATTAAACGTGAAAATCAATATTGTAAGTCATCTCTACACGCAGGAACATTTCGTGGCATCGCGCTTCCGCGAAAACGAACAGCTTCTCACCATATATTATGTTGTAGAGATTGCCGATGAAACAGAGTTCCTGATTCTTGATCCTTGTATTGAAAAAACAGAATGGCTGCCGATAACTTCAGACGCAAATCCTTTCGTATTGCCGGTTGACCGAATTGCGTACGAAAAACTGCAGGAAAGATTTTTATAAAATTTCGTTCAGAATTTTTGCCAGCCTTAAACCGCCGTACAAGAGCTGACGCTCCATCAAATTTGCGAATTTATAGTTATAGTCGTATGAATACGCTGTTCCCGCGACAATATTGGCATAAATGATGTCTGCCATTTTCTGGCTGTCATAGAACCAGTCTTCAAGTGTTCCGCTTTGGATTTGTGCAACTTCCTGCTTTGATTTTACATTCAGAACCGTAGCGAATTCTTCATAACTGTATTTCTGAAAATCAATCAGTTTTGAATCCCACAACGAATGCAGATTGGTGTTATCACCGAAAAATTTAATCTTCACTGTGTTTCCACCAAGGTCTGCCGCCCGGCCCACATGAAGCGGCTGCGAAGAGTCTCCAACCATATGAATCAGAAAGCGCAGGGCAATTCCACGCTCCTGGGCGTTCGTGCTTTTGTCTTTAATTTTTGCTGACAAAGCTTTAATTTCCGTGAAAAGATTGGGTCCTTTCTGGGCATGAAGACTGTCGGAAAACATCTTTATGTCCGGCTGCGGATTTACATTGACATAATGCCACACATCGGTGTGTTTCCAGGTTCTGGTAGTATCTGCTTTAATGAAATCGGGCCAGTTTGCCCAGTAAGCCAGCTTTTGACTGCCAATAATTTTCTTCAAATTTTTCCTGGCTTTGTTCGTCAGATTGCGTTCTGCAATTTCAGCGACAACCCGGTGTCCGGTAACACCATACGAATACATAAAACCTGAAACTATCAGTGCGGAGGCTAATATCAGTCTACTGAAAATCTTATTCATTAAATTTTATTTCTTTGCTCGAAAATCGCGGTAACCCGGGTAAGGCTGAAGATAGCCTGCGTTCCAATTACTTTGAAGAAGCGATTCCAAAAACTCGTCAGTCCTGTTGCGATGTGGGTCGTAGGGTTCTTTAAGTTCGATGTCAGCAATATTACCTTTAACATTCCACCAGAAAGCACTCCAGCCGCCGCGAAGCTCTTTGATGATCTCAAAAACGGTTTTTCCCGTGGCGCGGTTCATCAATTTCGCAAAGACTTTCCCTTCAGTAGTTGTAAGATCACGCAACTGTAACTCATACTGGTCAGCCAGCAATTTCTGCTGCGAATTTACATATTTTTTCTGGTCGGCGCGGTTCATATTTTGTATCTCCTGCTGAATGCCCTGATATTGATCCAGCGCCGTGAGAAACAGCGGATAGACGCGGTTAAGTTTTTTGTTCAGGAAATAGTAGTAATTCTGATCGAGTTGGTTGTTAAACCGCGGCTTATTGAGCAGAACAAGCTCATCCATTACAATTACATTTTCCCCGTCAATCTCGTATATCTTTGCCTTCTGTGCTTCGTCGTAGTAATATTTATTCCCTACTTCATCAGTCTTCAGCAGCTCGGGTGGGTACTGGCTTATCGGTTTTGCTATAAGTACAGAGTCCTTCTGGGCACTCAACAAACTGAAGCAAAACACAGCTGATACTGCCACCAGTTTATTTAAATTCATTATTTTTACGTCGTATAAAATCACGCTTTCACATCAAAATTCATACCTAATATAATGGCCGACGAAAATAAGTCTTTAAAGTTTTTAAAAAATTATTTAAATACCGCTTCACCAACCGGTTACGAGCATGGCGGGCAGAAAATCTGGATGGATTATGTCGCGCCTTATGTGGACAAAATTGAGTGCGACCATTACGGCACCTGTTATGGTATCATCAATCCGGAGGCTGAATTCAAAGTTGTGATAGAGGCGCACGCTGATGAGATTTCCTGGTACGTCAACTATATAACGGATGAAGGCCTAATCTATGTAATCCGAAACGGTGGTTCAGATCAAATGATCGCCCCATCAAAAGTGGTCAGCATTCACGGTGAAAAAGGTTTGGTAAAAGGGGTTTTCGGCTGGCCCGCCATTCACACGCGCGGTGTAAACTCTGACGAGCCGGTTCCAAAGCTCGAAAACATTTTTATTGATTGTGGTGCCGTCACAAAACAGGAAGTTGAAGATCTCGGCATCTACGTCGGCTGCATGATTACTTACCCTGATGAATTTTTTGAGCTAAATGACCGTTATTATGTTTGCCGCGCACTCGACAACAGGATTGGCGGCTACATGATTGCTGAAGTTGCCAGAATGCTTAAAGAAAACAATCAGCAATTGCCGTACGGGCTTTACATCACGAATTCAGTACAGGAAGAAGTTGGACTTTACGGCGCTGATATGATAGCAGACACCATTAAACCAAATATCGCCATCGTGACCGATGTTACGCACGACACCGGAACGCCGATGATCGAAAAGAAAAAAGAAGGTGACCAAAAATGTGGTGCCGGACCTGTTATATTTTTTGCTCCGAGCGTTCACCATAACGTTCGGTCACTGATTGTTGAAACGGCCAAGGAGAAAAATATTCCTTTCCAGCGCGCCGCTGCGAGCCGTGCAACAGGCACCGATACAGATGCATTTGCACATTCGAACGGAGGCGTTCCTTCCGCACTGATTTCGCTTCCGTTACGCTACATGCACACGACGGTGGAGATGGTTTCGAAAGAGGATGTACAGCATGTCATCAATCTGATGTATGAAACGCTGCTGAAGATCGAACCCGGAATGAATCTCAAATACCATTAAAATCCAGCTCAGCAGTTTAAAAATTCAAAAATTTTATTAATGAAGACCAAACTCATCGCTCCATCGCTGCTTTCAGCAGATTTCGGAAATTTGCAACGTGACATAGAAATGTTAAATCATTCGCAGGCCGACTGGCTTCATGTGGATGTGATGGACGGCAGATTCGTGCCCAATATTTCGTTTGGTTTTCCTGTGATGAAAACTGTTCAGCAGTATGCCCGAAAATTTGTCGATGTGCATCTGATGATCGTTGAACCTGAAAAATATGTGGAAGAGTTTATCACGGCTGGCGCCGATCTGGTGTCGGTTCATTACGAAGCCTGCACGCATATTCACCGCACGGTTTCTCTCATTCAGGAAAAGGGCGCAAAGGCGGGTGTGGTACTGAATCCTGCAACTCCGGTGCTCATGCTGGAAGACATCATTTCCGAGGTAGATTTGGTTTTATTAATGAGTGTCAATCCAGGTTTTGGAGGACAGAAATTCATCGAGAATACCTACAAAAAGATAGCAGAAACAAAAGATTTAATCCTATCAAACAACTCTACCGCGCTTATTGAAGTTGACGGCGGTGTGAACCTTGAAAACGCTGCGAAGTTATTTGAAGCAGGTGCAGATGTTTTGGTTGCAGGTAATGCAGTGTTCTCT
>JAEZYN010000105.1 GCA_023419095.1 Bacteroidota bacterium
GTGTCAAAAAGGTTTTTGAAAAACTGATTTTACACGCGAAATAAATGCGAAGAAAACTTCTTGAAAGCAGAATTCATATTGGACTTATCGCCGCCACTTTCGCGATGATCATCCTGCGTATTCTGCTGAACGAGAAAGGCCGCGTAACGCCGGATTCTATCCGGTTTATGCGGACTTCGCACGTGTTTCCGGTCATCGACAATACTACGACACCGCTGGGCTATCCGCTCAGTATTAAATTTTTCACATTCTTTGGCTTCGGTGAATTCTGGGCCAGTAAAATCGTGGGAATCTTAGCGCTGACCGCTTTTCTGTATTTTGCCAAAAAGAAGCGATTCTACTTGCGCGAGTCCATTCTGGTGGCCGGTTTGTTCAGTTTTGTGTCGATCTTCGCGTCCACACTGAGTGAGACACTGATGTTGCCGTGTGTGTTTCTGTTTTTGTATGTTTCGAGACTCCAAATAATCGGTGAAACGAAGGGATTTATTGGTTTTTTTCAGCTTGCGCTGAGCCTCATCCTGCTCTATTTGGTAAGGTATCCGGCAATCTTTATCATAGGTGCCGTGCTGCTGTTTGGTATCATTAATTATAAAAAACATTACAGCAGAAGCTTTATCGGTGCCGCATTAGCCGGATTGTTGTTTGTAATGCTTTACAAGTTTTTTTTTATTGATCATTTTAATCCTGACTATATTGCAAACGCTTTAGAATCAAATATATCATCAGCTTCAAAATTGGTGAGCGAGTTTTTTTACGGTATTTCCACGGCCTTCAATCCGTTCATTCACATTGCAAAACCAGGCGGTGGAATCGTGAATTTCGCGATTTACGGCGTTGGTTTTCTGAACATTGCTCTTGCCGCATTTTTATTCATTAAAAACCGACTGTCAGAAACGGAAACGTTTTTCGTGTTTGTGGGAATTATTGGAATCATCTGCACTTTTTTGGTACAGTTTGTTTACGTTGTCGACGCGCTTGACTATCGGTTACTGGCACCGTTTGCATTCCCTATCTGGCTGGTTTATTTTAAAAAACTCTATCAGGTTTTCGGTAAACTTACCTATTTGGTGCCGATGATCAGTCTCTGTACCGGTTTTGCATTCATTCTACTGTCACGCGCGAATTTTCTTGAGAACCGCCGCGCAGCCACCCGTTATTTAGAAGACGAAAATCTCAAAGATGTACCATTAAAATTTTATCGCGGTGAAGATACAAACTTGACGGGCACCCAGGTC
Source organism: Bacteroidota bacterium (assembly GCA_023419095.1). GTDB lineage: Bacteria > Bacteroidota > Bacteroidia > Flavobacteriales > Weeksellaceae > Kaistella. Next base: position 1,236 of record JAEZYN010000105.1, read on the forward strand.
GCCGAACTGCTCAGCACCGTAAACCCAAATATTAAATTCACCGAATATCCAAAAGACACGATGCAAAAAACCACGCTGACGGCGCACAAAGTTTTGCACAAAATAAAAATTGACACGAATAAGTTTCAATAAAATTTTAGTATTTTTGAAAACAGTAAAAATAATATTATGAAATTACCAAAGTTTTTATTAGCCGACAATTCAGATTTTCCTGAAGATCTTTTTGTTGTTCATACGGAGTATCCGCGCTATATCCTGAACGTTGAAGAAGAGGAAGTGGAATGGCTGGATGACCTGCAGGGTGACGATGAAGAAACCATGGCAGATGAAGCAACAAAGGTGGTAGAAGCCGGCTTCAAATGGTGCGACGAAGAACTCGCAAAATATGACGAAGAGGAAGACGCTGAATAAAATGAAAAAGGAACCTGAAAAAGGTTCCTTTTTTTCTTTTCTAATTTTTACTGTTTGTTGAATTTCAGCAGCAAAAGGTTTCCGCGGTAAAGTTCCAGCACATTGCCGTTCACCACATATTTATTCACTTCATTCAGCATGCGGAAGAAATTGCTTTCAACGTCCATGTTTTGGCACGCCATCTTGGTTGCACCTACATTTTTTGCAATAAAGTTTCCGGCCGTCGGGTCTAAAGCCAGCTCGCCAAAATAACTGTTGCAGCCGCCGTTACCCGTTACGCGCGCTGATTCAATGTTCAGCGTAGGTTTTTTACCCGATACATCGTCGGCCAAAACCCATTTCGTATTGGCAATATTTGCCTGTGAACTTCCCACTCTGGAACTTGACATTGAAGTACAGGAAGCAATCGATACAGCGGCAAACAGCGCTAAAAAAATATTTTTCATAATTTTTCTTTAAATCAAATTTAAGCAATAAAAAATTTACGGAAGACCAATTAAGACGTAATGGAGAATTCGGGCAAACACGAGTTCAAATTTTTCGCCCGACTACGAACGTAATTCAGCCGCAAACTCTTTCTTAAAACCGTTCACCAACGAATTCATCACTTCCGAAATATCTTTTTCTTCAAGTGTTTTCTCTTCATTGAGAAGCTCAAAACTCATCGCGTACGATTTCTTGCCTTCCGGCAGGTTTTTGCCTTCATACACATCGAAAAGGTTGATGCTTCGCAGATATTTTGACGGGTTCTTCCTCGCATGCTCATAAAGTTCTGCGTAGGTCACATTCCTGTCCACCAGCAATGCAAGGTCACGACGGATTTTATTGAATTTCGGAATATCATTAAACTTGAAAGTCCCTACTGCACGCAGATTCTGACACGTTTCAAGTTCCAGTTCTGCGTAAAAGCAGTCCTGGTCTATATCTGCATCTTTTAATAAATCCGGCGCTACCTTTCCAAGTCTCGCAATCGTCTTTCCCTCTGCAACGAGCTCCAAAGCGTCCGAAAACCTTGCATCTTCAAGTGATTTTTCGGCGATATTTAAGTTAAGCTTATCTGTCAGGATTTTGACATACGATTTCAGACGGTAAAAATCGGTTGCCGATTTAGGCAAAAGCCAGTTCTCAGCGCC
>JAEZYN010000140.1 GCA_023419095.1 Bacteroidota bacterium
GTATTTCCGTTGAACTCCACGCTTTCTTTGGGATTAAACAGCATTTTTTTGCGCGGATCCACCTTCAGCATAAAATATTTCAGCGCACCAATGCCTACCGTTTCGTAGGATTTTTCTTTGTCGTCGGCTGAAAGTGCATCGAGTTTTCCGAGCTCTTCCGCTTTTTCCTTCGCGGTTTCGTACATTTCCTGCATCAGGTCATCGGCATCCACCACGGTGCTTTCACGGGATTTCATCTTGCCCTCCGGAAGTTCTACCATGCCGTAAGAAAGATGGTATAGATTGTCTGCCCAGCTATAGCCGAGTTTTTTGAGAATTTTGAAGAGGACGTCAAAGTGGTAGTCCTGCTCATTACCTACCGTATAGATGAGTTTCTGGATATCGTTGTCCTTAAATCTCTGAACTGCGGTGCCGAGATCCTGAGTCATGTACACGGAAGTTCCGTCGGAACGCAGCAATAGTTTTTCGTCGAGGCCTTCATCACGAAGATCGCACCAAACGGAACCGTCGTCCTTACGGTAAAGTACGCCATTCAGCAAGCCTTGCTGAATGATGTCTTTTCCTAAAATATAGGTCTCACTTTCATACTGTACCTGATCGAAATCTACACCGAGTCTGTTATAGGTCTGGCTGAAGCCGTCGTAAACCCAGGAATTCATGGTTTGCCAGCATTCGCGCACGGCCGGATCGTTTTTCTCCCAATTGAGCAGCATTTTCTGTGCTTCGAGCATGATTGGAGCCTGTTTTTTGGCTTCGTCTTCGGTTTTACCCTGCGCAACCAGTTCTGCTATTTCCTTTTTGTACACTTTATCGAATTCTACATAATAGTTGCCGACAAATTTGTCACCTTTCAGCGAGAGTGAATCTGGTGTAGAGCCGTTCCCGAATTTTTCCCAGGCAAGCATTGATTTGCAGATATGGATCCCGCGGTCGTTGATGATCTGCGTCTTAATCACATTATATCCGTCTGCTTTGAGAATCTCCGCAACGGAATATCCGAGGAGATTGTTCCGGATATGACCAAGGTGCAAAGGTTTGTTGGTATTCGGGGATGAGTACTCAATCATTACAGTTTGCTGCTTATCCGACGTTTGATCGAGGTTTTCTTTGGCTGAATAAAAATTATTCAGAAAAAAAGTGTTTTTGATCTTAAGATTTAGAAAACCATTTACCACATTGAAGCTTTCTACAAAATCTGATTGCGTAAAAAGTGCATCGCCCAATTCAGTGGCAACGTGATCGGGTGTTTTTTTTACGATCCTGACGAGTGGAAATGTGACTACGCTGAAGTCGCCTTCGAAGCCGCTTTTATTTTGCTGTACTTCAAGCTTCAGGTTTTGTTTATGATTGAGATCGTCGATCTGAAAGACATTCTGGATAACTTCGTCGATCTTGTTTTCAATAATATTTTTGATATTCATAGTTTATCATTTTTCCAAAACAAATATACGGAAATAAAAAAACCGCCCGAAGGCGGTCTTATATTTCTAGTGAACGTCTAAATTAATTTACGTCCCAGAATAACTTAGTAATCACTTTATCGCCACCGATTGCAGATGCTGCTGCGGTTACGTTAGCTTTGTTAAGTACGTACTCTTGGTCAGAGTAAATCATTCTTACAGGAACACCTTCCGTCTTAGAGTTTGGTGGATTCACGAATACTGGGTTATCCAGTCTTCTTGCAAATGTCCACGCTGCGAATGGGCTGTCAAACAGAGCTACCCATGCCTCTTCTCCGATTGATTTTTTCCAGTTTGCTGCATCATATGGATGAGCTGCCAAATATGCCGCTGCGTCAGCAGTTGATACACCGTTAAGTTCCATTGAAGTGAGAACAGCTTGATTATAAAGTGTTACAGCTGTACCCCCAACATTGAAACCTCTTTGCGCAGCCTCAGCTCTCATAAACAATACTTCTTCGTATCCAAGATATTTAGCAGGACCGTCAGCCGCTAAGAAGAAATCGGTAAGGTGAGACTTGCCGTTGAACGGATTAAGCGATCCGAATACACCGCCTACCCATGCGCCGTTTACCTGCGTAAACCACGTCTCTCTACGAGGGTCGTTTTTAGCATTCATGGTGTTGATCAACAATTCAGATGGAACAAAGTCATTTCTACCTGAAGCAACTAAGTCATCATATATAGGATTGTTAAACGTACCTCCTGCAAATTGTAAAGTATAAGCTTCCTCATCAGATGAAATTACACCACTTGCGTAAGCAGATTCGGCAGCAGCTTTAGCAGCAGCAGGATCGGTGTCTGCAAGGTTAAGAGCAAGTCTTAGTTTTACAGAGTTAGCCAAATGTTTCCATTTAGTCATATCGCCTCCGTAAACAAGGTCGCCACTTCCGTAACCATCAGCGCTTTCATTGATTGTCGCAACAACAGCTGTAATTCTTGAAAGCAGGTCTGTATAGATCGCTTTGTCGTCGTCATACTTCGGTGCGAAATTACCTTCATCTGCTTTTAGGGCGTCAAAATAAGGAATGTCACCATAAGTATTCACAAGGTTTTCCCAAACAACAATCTGAGAGATCTCAAGTGTTGCATTCATATTAGTTCTAATTACTTCTGAAGCTACTGGTTCTGCTACCAGGTTTTTCTTTGCCGTCTCATAGTTGTTCAGGGAGTATACGTACATCCTGTTCCAGTGGTTACGAGGCTGGTTTCTGGTAATTAAATCATAGTTTGTTTCATCAGTGTATGTAGTTTCTGCCCACTGCTGTACAAAAAATCTATAATTATTAAAGTTTACACTACCTGTATGCGTGTAGTAAAAGAACTGTTGCTGACCCATTGCTAAAAGTGTCTCCGACGGTAAAATCGCAGGCTGCTTTGGGTTTTCATTCAAAGAAAGCAAGTCTCTTTGACAAGATGAAAGACTGATCGCAGCCAATGCACCTATTATGAGTTTATTGAATATTTTTTTCATTTTATTAATCTTAGAATTTTAATGTAACATTTAACCCGATATCTCTTGTAGTTGGCAGAGAACCGATAGACCATCCGTATGATCTGTTTCCACCGCCTACCATGTTTTCAGGATCAGCATATGGTAGGTTTTTAGAAATAATCCAAAGGTTTCTACCAACAAGTGAAACTTTAGCTTCTCTTACAAACGTACCAGCGATCAAAGATTGCGGTAAAGTGTACCCGATTGATGCTTCTCTCAATTTCACATAAGAACCGTCGTAAACGAAACGTGAGTTTGGCATTCTGGAGTAACCGTCAAGTGAACCGAACGCGGTTGGGTTAGCAGTTACAGTGGTGTTTACATTACCATTCGGGTTTACACCTGGCCAGATAACACCTTCTTCTCTGACATTTCCTACAGCAGTTTCTTCATAAAGACCTGTTGCAAGCCCGTAGTACATATCAGTTGAGAATACATCTCCACCCTGTCTGATATCAATCAGGAAGCTTGCAGAAATTCCTTTGTAGTTAAGGCTGTTTCTGATACCACCAATCCAATCAGGGGTTACGTTACCAATAATTTGGTTACCCTGACGTAAATAATATCCTGTAGTTGGGTTGATTACCGGCTGACCGTTTAACCATACATAGTCACTACCTACCAAGGTTCCCCAAGCTTCTCCTTCACGTGCGTTAAGTGATACACCTCCCTGGAATGAGCTTATGAGTACGTTTGACACATCAGAAAACTCATTGTGAAGCAGTTCTACGACTTTGTTTCTGTTCTGAGACCAGTTAAGATCAATATTCCACTGGAAGTCCTGAGTCTTGAATGGAACTAACCCTAATTGTACTTCGTAACCCCAGTTATCAATCTGTCCTGCGTTTACAGAAGCAGTTGTGATACCTGCAGCTGAAGAAACTGGAAGGTTTGGAAGAATTTGGTTAAAAGTTTGTGTTTTGTAGTAGGCAACATCAAATGTTACACGGTTGTTAAATAAACTACCTTCTGTACCGATTTCAAATTCTTTTGCTCTTTGCGGTAAAAGATTTGCGTTTGGCTGGCGTGTCTGTGAATTTGAAAGACCTACATCACCGAAGAATCCTGCTGCGTTGTAGTAATACTGCAATTGAAGTGGGTCTGCAGTGCTTCCTACCTCAGCGTAGTTCGCACGAAGTTTCCAGAATCTAAGCCAACTTGGTTTCACCAATTCAGACAGGATTAAAGCACCAGTAACAGAGCCGTATCCGTATACATTGTTACCTGCCGGAAGCGTTGAACTTTCATCCACACGGTAAGTACCGTCAAGATAGAAGATGTTGTAGAAATCAAATGATGCTGAAGCATATCCGGAGTTTGTTTGCGTTGTCCACTCAGTTTCTGCTGGTGCCAGTGTAGGCGCTGCTGTATTTGAAAGGCTATAAAGATTTCTAAGTACTAAACCTCCTTCAGTAGTAGCATAAAGAGAATTGTAGTAATTTCTTCTGATCGTTCCACCTAATACACCGCTTACATTGATGTTATCTGTAATATCAAACTTATAGTTACCGATCAAATCGTAGTTTACCTCATTACGCTGTACGTCTTGTCTTCCATATCCTGATTCTACGGAGTTACCTGCAGCACCGAAAGTCTGCGCAAGTGAACCAACTGCCAATCTGTTTCCGATGCTCAGCTGTGATCTGTCATATGAAACTCTACCCATCACGTTGATGTTATTGGTGAAGTCATACGTCAAAGATGCAATGCTAAAGCTTCGGTTTCTCTTGTCTGTTGGATAACTTTCGTACACTTGGAAATAAGGGTTATTCCAGAAAATAGGACGGATGTTACTGGAATCATAAGGGTTCCAGGTAATGTTACCGTAGTTATTCGCCGCCGTTGGATTTGCCGCATTTCTAAAATAAGCGTCTCTCAGGGAAAGAACATCTACGTTGGTCTGCCACCATTGTCTGAAACCAGACATAATGTTATCACTATACCCTGTGGTGTTTCTACCTTTCGTATCCTGAAGTGTTAGTGTTGTATAGAAAGAAGAATGCAATTTTGGCGTAAAGTCAAAATTTGCTTTTAATGAGAATGTATTCTTAGCCATACTTGAGTTTGGCATCAAACCGTTCATAGTAAGGTTGTCATAAGAAAACATCAAATTACGGTCACGGTTTCCTTTTTGAAGCGTTACCGTATTCGAATACGTAAACGGAGTTTCAAAGAAGGTAATAGGACCGTTCTTTGCAGCTACCCAAGGCGTTGCTTTACCGTAGTTAGGCGACGTTGGGTCCAGGGATTCCCATTGATAAACTAAGAGGTTCGGATCGAACATTGGTCCCCAAGAAGCATCTTCTGCAAAGTTTGCATAATAGTTTCCGTCCGGGGCAGGATCTTCTGTGTAAAATGACATATCATATCCACCTCCATACTTATTTTGGTATTTTGGGAATGTGCTTTTGTCGATAAATCCAGCCTGAACTGAAGAAGACCAGCTTACGCCCCAAGATCCGTCATCATTTCCTCTACCGTTCTTGGTAGTAATCAAAATAACACCGTTCAGACCTCTCTCACCGTATAAAGCGGATGCAGCTGCACCTTTCAATACGTTGATCGACTGTACGTCTTCCTGGTTGATATCGGCCAGCGCGTTACCGTAGTCAGTGGAGAAACCATAAGTAGAACTGTTGTCTACCGGTGAACCATCGATCACGATGAGTGGGTTACCACCACCGATTCCTTTGATACCTCTGATCACAAGGTTAGAGCTACCCCCGAAGTTACTGTTTGTAGTAACATTCAGACCTGCAACCTTACCGGAGAGTTGCGCTGCAATGTTTCCGGTGTTAGTGGTGCCCTCGGTGAGCGCACTACTGTTCACCTCCTGAGAGGCATAACCTAAGGATTTCTTCTCTCTTTTAATACCAAGGGCAGTTACTACCACACCCTCGATATCCTGCGTTCTCGCTGTGTCAACCTGCGCATTCACCAAGGCGAATGATGAAGTCAAAACTACTGCTAAAACGCTTGTTGTTAGTTTCTTCATATCAAATTAAATTTTTCATTGTCACAAATGTGCAAAACTTTCACAATATGAACAAGACTTTTGTTAAAAAATTCTTAATAACTTTGCGGAATTGTATATGTGATAATTATGCGGCAAATAATCATCCCGATTTTATGGAATTAATAGCAAAATGGTCTGAAAATTATATTGAGGCAGGTTGTGACGAAGTGGGTCGCGGCTGTTTGTCGGGTCCTGTAGTTGCGGCGGCCGTTATTTTGGATGAAAATTTTGTGCAAAATTTGGTTAACGATTCCAAAAAACTTAATGCCAAAACCCGCACTTATCTTGATGGCTATATAAAGGACAACGTGAAGGATTTCGCCATTGCAGAACTTCCGCCAAGACATATTGATGAACACAATATTCTTAATGCAAGCATTCAAGCAATGCACAAAGCACTGGACGGCCTCAAGATGGCACCTCAACTTATCCTTGTTGATGGGAACCGGTTTCATCCGTATAACCTGATTCCGCATCATTGCATCGTGAAGGGTGATGAACTTGTGCTCTCGATTGCCTGCGCCTCCATACTGGCCAAAAACTACCGGGATAAACTCATGATAGAGCTGCATGATCAGTTTCCGCATTATGGATGGAATACCAATATGGGTTATGCAACACGGGAACACCGTGAAGCACTTACAAAATACGGTCCCACGGAACATCACCGACAGACATTCCGCCTCGATTATACAAAGGATGCCTGTAATTTGTAAATATGCATATATAATTTAGCCAACTTTCCGTTTCTTTGTTGAGCGCACACAGTACAGAAAAATTAAAAATTTCGTTCATTACCTGCGCAGAAAACAAATGAACCGCCTATTCAATAAACTTTTCTTGTCATTTCTGGTAATGTTCTTCTGCCTGTGCGGAAGGATGAATGCCCAGCTGGATCTTGAACATTGGTTTCCGCCGTTTCTGCAGTCTTCGGTTGGCAATACCACTGTAACTTCCGTTCGCCTTTTTCTCAGTACAGATAAAGTTCAACCTTTCAAGGTGAGACTTTACAATAATAATCAATTAGTGGAAGAATTTACATTAAGTAAGTCCCAACCCATCGATTATGTAGTGCCGGATGACTCAAAGATTCGCGCTACCGTAAAAACCAATACAATGCGTCCAACGACGATGGGTTACCATCTGGCGGGAGAAAAAAGTTTCTATGCGAGTATCAGGATGTATGGTCTTCCTATTTCTGAAATGATTGCTTCTAAAGGAAAATCAGCGCTTGGCACCCGTTTTTTTGTGGTTAATGATCAAACGATTTTATATGACGAAGAGGAGCCGAATGGAACAAGAAAATTTATGATGAACTATCAGGCCTCCATCATGGCATTGGAAGATAACACCAAGATTAAAGTCAGCAATTTCGATAAGCGGCTTGTATTTGCAAATGGTGATTCTTCGGACGAACTTAATTTTACACTAAATAAGGGCCAGTCTTATATCGTGGCAGCAATAAAAAGTGACAATCCCACACCCAATAACCCAATACCGGTTTTAGATGATAATGATCCCAACTTAATTGGCGCCCAAATTACTTCCGATAAGAAGATTGTTGTGAGCAACGGTAATTTCCTAAGCCAGGGAATTGGTGATGTTGGACAAAATATTAATCTTGATCAAAGTTTGCCGCTTTCACGGATCGGCAAGGAATATTTCATCGCGAACGGACTCACTTTTGCCGATGGTTTCATGGAGAAAATGGTAATGGTGGCCACGGAAAACAATACCGAAATCTTCCTGAATGATGAGTCTCAGCCTTCCAAAGTTTTGAATGAAGGCGAATATTACATCGGTCCGGGACCGCGTATCAAAAAATTTATAGGCGGTTCGCAACCTTCGTTTACCAATTCCGCGACGAAGACTATTGATACAAAAGGGATCTATCTTCGCGCGTCCAAGCCTTTGTATGTATTCCAGATGATTGGTGGTTTTCAGGATATGCCGGTGAGAATGGCGCCCGATAACACGCCACGAACCAGCGCGATGATGTTTTCTTACCCAATAGACAAAGATTATCTGCCGGATATCCGACAGAAATTATCGAACACCATGGTCATACCCAAAATAGATGTGCTGGCCGGTCGCGCACTTGATAATAAAATTACACTGAAAACACCTACGGGTGCAAACGTGAAAGTGAATAACGTGGCGATTCCCGCATCCGACTTTTCTCCGATCGTTGGTAAGCCGGGATGGTCCTACTGGTCACGCTTTCAGCTTAATGGTGATTTTGAGGTGACTTCCGACAAAAGTATCAATGTAGATTATACCGGGGGCTATATATTTTCAGGACTTGCGGGAAGCTACACAGGGTTTTCTAATGATCCTTTTATCATAAGAAATGGAAACTGCATTCAGGAAAATGTAATCCTCACACTTAATAATACAGATTTTGCACATTTTCAGTGGCAACTCAACGGTGTGGATATACCCAGCGCCAATTCTTCGGCTTATACACCCATAACTCCCGGAAGCTATACCTGCGTACTTTCTTATATGGATTTTAAATTTACCACTGCCGCAGAAACCGTTGTCGATTGCCCCTACACAGTTTCAACCAGGAATCTGGGAACCAAATGTCCGGATTTTACGCTGCAACCCGAATTTTCAGCGCCAAATCAATCATTGCCCATCGTGTCGGTAGAAATTATGACGCAGCCTTTGAAGGGAAAAGTAACGTTTGACGGTTCTGTCTTTAATATAGTGCCACTGGCAGATTTCTCAGGTCCCGACCGGTTTGTGTATAAAATTACGGCCTCCACCGGATTTTATGAAGTTGTAAAAGTGCAGTACACAGTTCTGCCACGGCCGCTGGGTGATATTAAAGAATTTATTATTCCGGGCGCGACAGTGGAGCCGAATTTCTACTTCAACCTGATTTCTGCGATAAATAACTCCAATGGTGAGGATTTTACCTTTTTTGAAACGGAAGCCGACGCGTTAGCAGGTCAAAATTCAATAACAGATCCACTGAATTATAGTGTGTTGGAAGAAAAACTGATTTATGTAAAAATTAAAAATGCTGCCGGATGTACAGCGGTTAAAAGCTTTTTATTATCTATTCCGCCGAAACCCCCGGTAAGCGTTTCAACTTATAATGTACTAACGCCCAATGCGGATGGGTTTAATGATGTATGGGATTATTCCGCACTCGAGCCGCTAAACCTTTTAGATTTGAAAATATATGACCGCAAGGGAATTCTTGTTTTCGCACATCAAAAGAATGGAAAGTTTCAATGGAACGGAAAAAATCAAACTAATCATCCGGTGCCCAGCGGTACTTACTGGGTGGTTTATCAGTACACGGATTCGGGTGGTGAATTAATCCAGAAGCATCAGTGGATTTTGGTTAAAAATTTTTAGACTGATGTCCAGACTTTAGAAATGACGGTTTAATTTTAATAAAAAAGCCGCTTCAGTAAAATAGGCGGCTTTATTTAATTATGAAAATTCTTATTTTTTCTTCCCAGCCTGTTGCTGTTGCTGAAGTTTCTGCTGTTCCTGCGCTTTTTCCATCATCTCGCGCATTCTTTTCTGGAATTTGCCTTCTTTCTTTGGCTCCTTCTGTTTGTTGGCCTGGATGGTGGCGTGAATTTTCTTCTCGTCCAGAATCCAGTATTTAATTACAAGAATAATAAGGATGTTAATTGCATTCGAAACGAAATAGTACCATGACAGACCAGAGGCTGAAGTATTCAGGAAGAACAGGAACGTAATCGGGAAGATGTACATCAGCACTTTCATGTTTGGCATTCCTTCCTGCTGTGGCTGCTGAATGTTGCCCGAAGTCATCATCGTATAAATAAGGATTACCACAGTACACGCAATCGCGAAAATACTCAGGTGTTCTCCAAGGAAAGGGATGTTAAACGGAAGTTTGATTACGTCATCATACGCCGTAAGGTCTTTCGCAAACCAAAAACTCTTGCCGCGCAAGTCGATCATATTCGGGAAGAAGCGGAAAAGAGCATAGAAGATCGGGATCTGCAGAAGCGCCGGCAGACAGCCAGCCATCTGGTTCACACCGGCTTTACGGTAAACCGCCATCACTTCCTGCTGTTTTTTCATCGGATCTGCGTCTTTGTATTTCGCATTTACCTCGTCAATCTCCGGACGAATCACACGCATCATTGCGCTTAGTTTATGCTGCTTGAACATCACCGGTGAAAGAATGATTTTCACGATGATCGTCATTAAGAAGATTACCCAACCTGCGGCAAGTCCCCAGCTCGAAATGAGGTTGTACATCGGTATGAAGAACCAGCGGTTCATGCTGCCAATAAACGACCAGCCCAAAGGAAGCAACTCGTCAAAATTTTTGTCGTAAGATTTAAGCAAAGGCAAATCAAGTGGCATGAAATACCATTTGAAATTCTGGTTCAATTCGCTGCCGGCCAAATCTACCTGTCCGTTAAAATTGAATTTCTTCAGAAACTCGCCTTCATCGATTATTTCCTGCTCTCCACTGGAGTTTTTAAAGCCATGTTGAGGTTCGATCACCGCGGCAAAAAACTGTTGTTTCACGGCGAGCCAGTTCAGCGTTTCGTCCGGTTCATCCATCGATGTGCGGCCATCATAGTCGAAGCTGCTGTAGTTATCAAAAGTATAATTGAATTCTGTATGGGTTTGCTCCTGTGCGCGGCCTTTTTCCATTTCACGGGCGTTGAAATCCCAGACGAAATTGGCTTTTTGGTCAGAAACCAACTGGCTCAAGCCCTGTGTTTTAACATTGAAATCTACCGTATATTTATCCATCAAGGAATAGATAAACTGAATCACTGCGCCGTTAACATTGGCCTGCATCGTTACCGTGTTGCCATTTTGCGTAGGCGTAAACACTAAATCCTTCGTGTTGAAAGTTTTGCCGGTTTTATCTTTGAACTGAAATCCGTAAGTGGAATTGTTTTTGTCGAAGAGTAAAAGTTCCTTATCGTTCGTGTCTGTCTTACGGTTGTACGCTTTATATTCATTAAGCTGAACAGTAGATATCTGGCCGCCAAGTGTAGAAACTGCGAGTGTAAGTTCCTTGTTTTTAAGCTGCACTTGCTGTATGGAGGTTGTTTTCACGCTGTCATTCAGGTTGGTCACCATTGCAGGTTTCGTCGCATTTGTAGCGGCTACCTGGGCATTCGCGGCCTTGTTCTGAGCTTCTGCGGTGATTTGCTCCTGTGCCTGTTTGTTTTGAAAATAAAACATGGCACCAATCAATATCAGGGAAAAAAGTGCGAAACTGATCAGCTGATTTTTATCTAAACCGTTATTTTGCTGCATTTTGTAAATTAAATTTAAGATTGCGGACCGCGAGGCTTTGTCACTACGCGTAGCTGCTATTTTGGGCTGACAAAAATACTCATTTTTTTATAATGATGAATTTTAAGATACCCTTGTTAGATCTGTGATGCTTTTTGTCCTATGAAAGATGACGGTTTTTGGATGCTGCCTTTATTAGCGCCTTGAAAAGTGGATGCGGCGTGGCAACCGTACTTTTATATTCCGGGTGGTACTGCACGCCAATATAAAAAGGATGGTCTCTGAGTTCCAGCGTTTCCACAAGGCCGGTTTCAGGGTTTAAGCCTGACGGGATGAGGCCGTTGCGCTCGAACTCCTCTTTATATTCGGAATTGAATTCATAACGGTGGCGGTGACGTTCGGAGATGCTGCGTGCACCGTAGATTTCCATTAAAGCTGTATTAGGTTTTAAAGCACATTTCCAGGCTCCCAGACGCATGGTGCCGCCTTTGTGCACCACATTTTTCTGCTCTTCCATGAGTGAAATCACAGGTTCAGGCGTGCCGGTATCGAATTCTACAGAATTTGCTTTTTTGTAGCCAAGAACATTTCTGGCGAACTCAATTGTCATAATCTGCATCCCAAGGCAAATCCCTAAAAGCGGAATTTTGTTCTCGCGCGCATATTTCGCCGCTGAGATTTTTCCTTCAATTCCACGGTCGCCAAAACCAGGCGCGATCAGCATTCCGTCGAGGCCGGCAAAAGTTTCTTCTGCGTTTTCTTCGGTGAGTTCGCCACTGTAAATCCAGCGGATGCGGACTTCCGTTTCCAGATCAGCACCTGCATGGATGAAAGCCTCGACAATAGATTTGTAAGAATCCTGCAGCGACACATATTTCCCGACAAGTCCGATTTCAATCGATTTTTTTGGGTTGCGGTACCGTTTCAGGAAGTTTTTCCAGTCTTTCAGGTCGGCTTCACGGTCGTTTTTCAGGTCCAATTCTTTTAAAACGACATCGTCGAAATCCTGTTTTTGAAGATAAATCGGTACTTCGTAAATGGTTTCGAGGTCTTTACACTCAATCACATTTTCAAGGGCGACGTTACAGAACTGAGCAAGTTTTGCGCGCTGCTCCTTTGGGATTTTATGTTCCGTACGGCAGACAAGAACGTCAGCCTGAATTCCGCTTTCCATTAGTTGGCGCACAGAATGCTGGGAAGGTTTTGTTTTCAGCTCACCGCTCGCCGCCAGATAAGGCAAAAGCGTAAGGTGAATCACCATCGAGTTGTTTTCACCGAGTTCCCATTTCAGCTGACGTACAGATTCTATATATGGTAACGACTCTATGTCGCCCACGGTTCCGCCAATTTCTGTGATGATGATATCGTAATTCTGTTTGGCTAAAATTTTTATTCTGCGCTTTATTTCATTCGTAATGTGCGGAATCACCTGTACTGTCTTGCCCAGAAAGTCGCCTTTGCGCTCTTTTTCAATAACGGTTTGGTAAATCTTGCCGGTCGTTACATTATTATTCTGCGAGGTTGCCGAATCGAGGAAGCGCTCATAATGACCTAAATCAAGGTCGGTTTCAGCGCCGTCTTCGGTTACATAACATTCTCCGTGTTCGTAGGGATTTAAGGTGCCGGGATCGATGTTGATGTAGGGATCAAGCTTCTGTATGGTAACGTTGAAGCCGCGGGATTTCAGCAATAGTCCCAGCGATGCAGAGACAATTCCTTTTCCTAAAGATGAAGTAACACCGCCGGTAACGAAGATGTATTTCGTGTTCTTTTTGCTCATTAGAATAGGTTTGTGCAAAGTTAGGCGAATTTGCATGACGGGGCAAATTAATTAATCGTGTGCTTTTTTTAGCCCGAAGCTTTTTTGCTGCCTGCGCTGAACATGCCCAATGGTTGTTATCGTTGATTCCGGAAACATATTAAAATTACGAAGCACAATCGACGTTTGTTCGGGCAGGATTTTTGCTCGCAGAAAATCTTTACACATGAAAAAAGTAAACTTAATGGGAAAAATGAATGATAAAGTCTGGGCACTCGTGATATTTTCACTTGTATTCTCCATTATTTATAAATTTTCTCTGTGGTACGCGGCCGGACTTGGCAATGTGTCTTCGTTCGTTTTTAGTTTTGAAAAAGATATTCCGTTCATCCCCTGGACTATCATTCCTTACCTTTCAAGCGGTGCGTTTTTCTGCCTCGTTTTTTTCCAAATCCGTTCAAAGGATGCACTGCGGTTATTCCTGAAACGGGTGGTGCTGATGACGTTTTTGGCAGGACTGTTCTTTATTTTCATGCCTTTGCAGTATTCGTACGCCAAACCCAATATTGAAAACCCGGTATGTCGCGCTCTTTTTTGGCTGCTCGAGGGTGTTGATGACCGTTACAACCAGTCGCCGTCTTTGCATGTAGCTTTTGCGTTCGCATTCTGGACGGTTTTTCGCGAGCTGAAAACGAAGTGGCGAACTGCGGCAGCTTTTTGGCTTATTTTAGTAGCATTATCTACGCTGACGACATTTCAGCATCATTTAATCGATATTTTCACCGGCAGTTTGCTGGCGCATTTTGTATTCATCATATTCCCGTCACAGCAAAACCAGTATGTCTTCCGGAATATGCATGTGGCTAACTGCTATTTTTTAGTTGCCTGGGCAACGATGTTCACTGCGTTTTTGTTAGCTGAATTTTTCGGTTTTTACTGGTTAAATCTGGGCTGGCTTTCAATCGCGCTTTTTATCGTAGGATACTTATACCAGCGAAATTATGTGGGAAGTTTACGTAGTGATTTGGTGAAAGTGCGTGTTTTCCGAAATTTATTTTAGCGAAAGCAGCAATGACCGAAATTTTAGCCCCGGGTGAAATGGCATCCCCGGCGAAGCGGCAGCGGTAGCCGGGATAAAATGGAACACGGGTACGCTTTCTGAAATAGTATATTCTTTTGTTGCTCCTTAAAAAAAGTCAGATTACTTTATTTTGAAATATTTTCAGGAAATTCGCGCTATGGCAAAAGTTAAAACAGCATTTTTCTGTCAGAATTGTGGCACGCAGTACTCTCAGTGGCACGGGCAGTGCAAAAATTGCGGCAACTGGAACACGCTGGTTGAGGAAATTGTAGAAAAATCTCCTGTGAAAAGTGGCGCAGACCGCTCGAAGCAGCACATCATCACCATAATTGAGGTTGATACGCACGAAGAACCGCGCATTTCGACACCGAGCGATGAGCTGAACCGTGTCCTGGGCGGTGGAATTGTACTTGGCTCTGTAACGCTGATCGGTGGTGAACCCGGTATCGGGAAATCTACGCTTTTGCTGCAGCTCGCGCTGAAAATGAAAAGAAAAATCCTCTATGTTTCGGGCGAAGAAAGCGCGTCGCAGATCAAGATGCGCGCGGACCGGCTGACCGAACTGCAGAACCCAAACTGTTTCCTTTTCACGGAAACTTCGGTAGAGAAAATCCTTCACGAAGCCAAAAAACTGCAGCCTGATTTTGTTATCATCGATTCTATACAGACGCTGCAAAGCCAGCTGATCGAAAGTTCGCCGGGCACGGTTTCGCAGATCCGCGAATGCTCAAATGAAATCATCAAATACGCCAAAGACAGCAACACACCGGTGTTCTTGGTAGGTCATATAACGAAAGACGGCCAAATTGCCGGGCCGAAAGTCCTCGAACACATGGTAGATGTAGTGCTGAATTTCGATGGTGACCGCAACCATCTTTTCCGGCTGTTGCGCGCCAGCAAGAATCGTTTTGGGTCTACGGCCGAAATCGGGATTTACGAAATGGTTTCGCAGGGTTTGAAGGAGATAAAAAATCCTTCCCAAATACTTATCACAAAAAAGTTTGAGGAGCTTTCCGGTAACTCGGTAGCGGTGACGCTGGAAGGAAACAGGCCGATGTTGCTCGAAATTCAGGCGCTGGTAAGCACCGCGGTTTACGGTACGCCACAGCGAAGCTGCACCGGTTTCGACTCGAAGAGGCTAAATATGCTTTTGGCAGTCCTGGAAAAACGCGCCGGATTTCAATTGGGCGCGAAAGACGTTTTTCTTAACATTACCGGCGGCATAAAAACCGACGATCCGGCGCTGGATTTGGCGGTAATCGCCTCGGTGCTTTCTTCAAACGAAGATATTGCGATTTCCGAACACTATTGTTTTGCCGGAGAAATCGGGTTGAGCGGGGAAATTCGTCCGGTGCCTCAGATTGAGCAGCGAATTTCTGAAGCGGACAAGTTAGGTTATGAGCGGATTTTCGTGTCGAATTTAAATAAAATTCCAAAAAACAAGTTTGGGATTAAAATTATCGAGGTGAGCAAGATTGAGGATTTTCATGAACGGTTGTTTTAAAGCTAATTAAAAACGATGAATTTTCTTGCCCACTCTTATCTCGCTTTTACCGATGAACAGATTGTCGGGCAGTTTCTTGAAGATTTCATCAGAAACAAAGACCGTTTTTCTTACCCTCCAAAAATCGGTGAAGGCATCACGCTGCACCGCGAAATCGACACTTACACGGACGCGCATCCCCAAATCCACGAAGCGAAAAAGATATTCAGTCCACTCGTGAGGCTGTATTCCGGTGCGTTTGTGGATGTGGCTTTCGATTATTTTCTGGCTAATTCGATGAGCGATAAAGAGCTTTTCAGTCATTCGCAAAAAGTTTATCGCGTGCTTCGGCTGTATGAACCTATATTTCCGGGAACGTTTTCGCGTATGCTCGACGGTATGGAAAAAGATAATTGGCTGTACAATTATAAGGATGAATCAGGAATCCGGTTTTCGTTCCGGAATGTACTCAACAAAGCCAAATATTTAGATAAAAATCTGGCGGTCTTTGAGGTCTTTCTGAGCAATAAAGACGAATTAAAACATCATTTTAAAACTTTTTTCCCGGATCTACAACGGCATGCACGTGATATCAACGCAGGTTTCCGGTCTTAAAAATTCTGGTAAAGATAACGGTTTGGGTACAGCAGCCGGTCGCTTTTGCGTTGGCCGTTCACGATGATGTGCACGATATTCAGCTGGTCATCAAACAAATTATACAGAAAGCTCACGGCGGTTTCTACCTTTTTCGGTAGCGGAGCTTTTTCCGATTCCAGATAGATGTTTACGGCTTCAAGGTCTTCCTCATAACCGAGATAATTTATTTTTAAAAATTTATTGTCGGTTTTAAGCTTTAGATATTCTTCGCAGTACTGAATTAGATATGTGTTGATTTGGGATTTATACTTTTCGTCATTAAAATGAACCGCTTTGCCAAATTTTTGTTTCAATGCATTTTCAAGGTCGTCCAAAAAAAACTTTCCGCTGATCTGAAAAGTCTGGGTTTTTGAATCATATTTAAATTCAACCGAGCCTACATGATAAGGATGCACATCGGTAGCCGGAAAATTTGCCGCCGAGAAATGGTGTGAAATAAAAAACAGAAGGAAAAGTGCGAAAAGTCTTCTCATTGGTGAATTCAATCATTAAAAATAGCCCAAAATTGTGAGCTCTTCAGGCATTTTGACTTGTAGTTTCAGGCAAAGTTAAATTATATTTTGTATTATCGTGACCGCTAAAAATACCGTACAGACAATGCAGGATTTTCTATTTTATTTAAAACTTGGCTGGGAACACATTATTTCGCTTGACGCACTTGACCACCAACTTTTCGTCCTTGTTCTGGTGGCGGTTTTCGGGCTTAAAGACTGGAAAAAAATTCTGTGGCTCGTTACAGCTTTTACCATCGGACATTCCATAACGCTGGCGATGAGTGTGTTGGATTTGTTACGCGTTCCGGGAGCCTGGGTTGAGTTTTTAATTCCGGTAACCATATTTATTACCGCCACAGATAACATCCTGATGCGCAACCGCCCGAAAAACCTGATGCAGATGAATTATTATCTGGCGCTTTTCTTTGGTTTGATCCATGGGATGGGCTTTGCGAACACAGCCCGCGTGATGATGTCTGAAGAGCAGAATATTTTCTGGCCGCTTCTGGGCTTCAATATTGGTTTGGAACTGGGACAGGTCGTCGTGGTCGCAATTATTTTGGCGGTTCTGTTTATCCTTGTCGACCTTTTTAAAGTCAGCAGAAAAGATTGGGTGATGTTCGTCTCCTCGGCGGTTTTTGCACTTTCGCTGCAAATGTTATTAGAAAGAATCCCGTTTTAGATAAAAAATGATTCCTTTGGGTAACGTTATCGTAAATTTGATGACTACTGATGTATAATTGTCCCGTTATGAATATCAAACATATCGCCCTGGCGGTCATAATGCCGCTTTTCAGCTTCTCTCAAAATATCCAGAATAATCCTACAAGCAATCACGGAAACAGATTCGAACAGTTGGGAACCATACTTCCCACACCGAATGTCTATCGTACAGCATCCGGCGCGCCGGGACAGGCTTATTGGCAGAATCGTGCGGATTATGATATCACGACATACCTCGATGAAGACAAAAGAAATCTTCGTGGCTCAGAAACCGTAACTTATTATAACAACTCACCTGATAATCTCGATTATCTTTGGCTTCAGCTACACGAAAACGAGCAGTCTTCGGTGAAAAATGCCGGTTACCAGGAAAAATCGCTGCTGCCGAAGCAGATTACATCAGACAAGCTTTCCCTAACCAGCCTACCCGAAAAAGATAATGGGTATGGTGTGAATCTGACGAGGGTGACAGATGCTGCCGGAAAACCACTTAAATATGTGGTTAATAAAACCATGATGCGCATTGATTTGCCTAAAGTCTTAAAGAGCGGCGAAAAATTCGTCTTTAAAATTGATTGGAATTACAACATTCCAAACAGGATAGCGATGGGCGGCCGCGGTGGTTACGAAAATTTCCCCGAAGACGGCAATGATCTTTACACCATCACACAATGGTTTCCGCGTATGTGCGTATACAGCGATTTCAAAGGCTGGCAGAACAATCAGTTCACCGGAAGAGGTGAATTTGCTTTAGCTTTTGGTGATTATAAAGTTTCAATGAACGTTCCGGCAGATCATATCGTGGCAGCAACCGGAACTGGGAAAAACTTTGAAAATGTACTTACGCCGGCACAGTTTGCGCGTTGGAAGCAGGCACAAAATGCCAGCGAACCCATCGAAATAGTGACTTTGGATGAAGCGAAGAGAGCGGAGAAAACAAAATCAAAGCAAAGAAAAACCTGGATTTTCGAAGCAGAGAATGTGCGTGATTTTGCCTGGACGTCTTCAAGAAAATTCATTTGGGACGGAATGAAAGTTACCATCCCGGAAAATAATAACCAGGTGATGGCGATGAGCCTTTATCCAAAAGAGGCTTACAATCTTTACCGAAAATTTTCAACCAAAGCGGTTGCTCATACGATCAAGACTTATTCTGAATTTACCATTCCATATCCATATCCGGTTGCGCAGTCTGTCGAGGCGGCGAACGGGATGGAATATCCGATGATTTGCTTTAATTATGGCCGAACCGAAAAGGACGGAACATATACTGAAGGAATCAAAAACGGAATGATAGGCGTAATTATTCACGAAGTGGGACACAATTTCTTCCCGATGATCATTAATTCTGATGAGCGCCAATGGTCCTGGATGGATGAAGGCCTGAACACATTTGTGGAATATTTAACGGAAGAAAGATGGGATAACAAATTCCCATCGCGAAGAGGGCCGGCACATGCTATTGTGGATTATATGAAATTGCCGAAAGAACAGCTGGAGCCTATTATGACAAACTCCGAAAATATTATTCATTTCGGCCCAAACGCTTATGCCAAGCCTGCTACAGGACTTAATATCTTGCGAGAAACCATTATGGGCCGCGAACTTTTCGATGAAGCATTTAAAACCTACTCGAAAAGATGGGCTTTCAAACACCCGGAACCTGCAGATTTCTTCAGAACAATGAATGATGCAAGTGGCGAAAACCTCGACTGGTTCTGGAGAGGCTGGTTCTACGGCATCGATCCGGTAGACATTTCAATAGACAAAGTTACGGTTGCTACAGCTGATGTAGATGCCGATGTGAGAAAACGCGAGATCACCTACACGGTGGATGAGCCTCAGGTAAACGATTTTGAAGATATTGCTAAAATCAGGAACCGCGAAGACAAAAACATTGTTTTCTACACGGATAAAGACAAAGAAACGCAGGATTTTTACTGGCGCTACAGCCGTGGCCAGGAGAAAGTAGACACGGAAAAGAAGTACACGCGAAAAATTGATATGGTGGAAAAACTGCCGAATGCGGAAAAAGCCCAGTTCCGGAATATGTACGGTTACCAGATCGACTTCAGTAATAAAGGCGGTATGGTAATGCCGATCATCCTTGAATTTACTTTTGAGGATGGAACTAAATTAAATGATAAAGCATCTGCTCAAATCTGGCGTAAAGACGAGCAGAAAGTATCAAAAACCTATTATTTCGACAAAAAACTGAAATCAATTCAGCTCGACCCGATGCGGGAGACCGCTGACATTGACACTTCGAATAACTTCTGGGGTGAAATGCCGGAACCTTCATCGAAGTTTGAAGTGTTTAAAATGAAAATGGAAGGTTCAGCACGAGGTGCCTCGAGCGGAACCGTCAATCCGATGCAGGCGGCCGGTAAGAAAAATTAATAAATAACTCAATTTTGAATATTTATTTTTAATTTTATGAATAAATCCTCAAAGAATGAAAACAATTGTACTGAAAAGTCTTTTTCTTTTTTTTCTTTTATTTTCACTATGCTTTACAACCGCACAAATAGTAAACATTCCTGATCCAAACTTCAAGAATGTGCTCATATCACTCGGAGTAGATACAAACAATGATGGAGAAATACAACTTACAGAAGCTGTAGATATTACCTCATTAGATCTAAATAACCAAGACATTTCAGATTTAACAGGCATAAAGTCTTTTTCAAATCTAAAAAATTTGTATTGTGGTCCTAATAATCTTACCACTGTTGATTTAAGTGAAATGACAAACTTACAGCATGCATACATTGCGGATAATAATATTACCAATATTAATCTAAATGGTTCTACCAATTTAAGATATTTATATTGCGGTAATAATCAGCTTTCTTCAATTGATCTTAGTGGATTAATATATTTAAAATATATAGATCTTGGTGGTAATAATTTTTCTTCTTTAGAAATAAGCAATCTGCCTAGTTTGGAAACACTCTCATTCGGTAATAATAGTATACCTTCAACCATTAGTTTAAGTTCATTACCCAAAATCCAGAAACTTTACATAAATAATAGTAATCTAACATCGATTAATCTCAGTGGGTTGCAAACTTTGAAAATTTTAAATTGTTCAAACAATCAGCTAAATTCACTTTCTTTTCAGGATGGTTTTTTGCAAAATCTTCAATATTTAAATGTTGAAGGTAATCCTATGCAATTTATTTGTAAAGACAGCTATGATTTGTTGCCCAATACAGATCCTGTTCCACAGTTGCTAACTGGTTGTAATTTATCTACATCTGAGGTGACTAACAATGAAAATAAAATTTTTATCAGCCCTAATCCTGCTAAAGATTACATAAATCTGAGCCAACAAGTAAAACAAATAAAAATATTTACTACAGACGGTAAGCTTGTATTTGATAAAAAAGCGAATAAGGATTCAAAAATCAATATATCTCATCTTCCATCAGGAGTTTATATTTTAACAACCGAAAAAGGAAATAGCAAATTTATAAAGGAATAAAAATCCTATAATTAACTTAGAAGGTCATTCATTTTGGATGCCTTTTTTTCTGCCAAAATTTCTGCTTTAAATATTTTTTCTGCCAGAATTTTACTTAGTACTTCAATTCTTCGTGATGGCAAACTTTTGGAGAATGCAGAGTCGAATATTAATAATTTAAACCTAAAAATATTATGTCAGTAAATTTCAAACCATTAGCAGACCGCGTCCTCATCGAGCCGACCGCTGCAGAAACTACTACCGCATCAGGAATCATCATCCCAGACACTGCGAAGGAAAAGCCACAGGAAGGAACCGTTGTAGCAGTAGGCCCGGGGAAAAAAGACGAACCTACTACAGTGAAAATTGGTGACAAAGTTCTTTATGGAAAATATTCAGGTTCCGAATTAAAATTAGACGGAAAAGATTTCTTAATCGTAAAGGAAGGAGATCTTCTGGGAATTATTGGATAATGGCTTTACGCCATAAGCCTTAAGCTGTATGCGATGAGAGATTTTCGGAAATACGACATCTGGCAACTCAGCCATCAATTAACTTTAGAAATTTATTTTGTTTCTAAAGGATTTCCGAAAGAGGAACAGTTCAACATTACTTCGCAGATTCGCAGGGCTTGCGTTTCCATTCCAACCAATATCAGTGAAGGTTGTGGCAGAAATTCTGACAAGGAATTCAATCAGTACTTAAATATTGCATTAGGTTCCACCTCCGAAACTGAATATTTGATTATTCTTTGTAAAGATTTGAGTTTAATAGATACATCCACATCAACTCAACTTCTTGAAAAAGTAAATCATATCAAAAGCAAGATTTTCAATTTAAAAGAAAAATTAAATCAGCATTAAGCAGCGTAAAGCATTAAGCTTATTGCATAAAGCAAAAATATTATGGCAAAAGAAATTAAATTCGATATCGAGTCCAGAGACGCACTGAAGAGAGGTGTAGATGCTTTGGCAAACGCAGTGAAAGTAACTTTAGGTCCTAAAGGCCGTAACGTAGTAATCGAAAAATCTTTCGGTGCTCCGCATGTAACTAAGGACGGTGTGTCTGTTGCTAAAGAAATAGAACTTGAAGACCGCGTAGAAAACATGGGTGCGCAGATGGTGAAAGAAGTAGCGTCTAAGACCAATGATATCGCTGGTGATGGTACTACTACCGCTACTGTATTGGCTCAGGCTATCGTTCGCGAAGGTTTGAAAAACGTAGCAGCCGGCGCTAACCCAATGGATCTTAAAAGAGGTATCGACAAAGCAGTAAATGCTGTAGTTGAAAACCTGAAGTCACTTTCTCAGGAAGTGGGAGATTCTTCAGAGAAAATCCGTCAGATCGCTTCTATCTCTGCCAATAACGACGAAACAATCGGGACGCTTATTTCAGAAGCTTTCGGTAAAGTAGGTAAAGAAGGCGTTATCACTGTAGAAGAAGCAAAAGGTACCGATACTACCGTAGATGTGGTAGAAGGTATGCAGTTCGACAGAGGATACCAGTCTCCTTATTTCGTGACCAACTCAGAAAAAATGATCACTGAGCTGGAGAATCCATACATTTTATTGGTAGAGAAAAAAATATCTTCAATGAAAGAATTGCTTCCGGTTCTTGAGCCGGTAGCTCAGGCAGGAAAATCTTTGCTTATCATCTCTGAAGAAGTAGACGGTGAAGCACTGGCTACATTAGTGGTAAACAAACTTAGAGGTTCATTAAAGATTGCTGCTGTTAAAGCACCGGGATTCGGCGACAGAAGAAAAGCAATGTTAGAAGATATCGCAATCCTTACAGGTGGTCAGGTAATCTCCGAAGAGCGTGGTTTCACCATGGAAAACGCAACTTTGGAAATGCTGGGTACTGCTGAGAAAGTCGTTATCGACAAAGACAATACTACCATTGTAAACGGAGCAGGAGACGAAGCACAGATCAAAGGCCGTGTAAGCCAGATCAAGGCGCAAATGGAGTCTACAACTTCAGATTACGACAGAGAAAAACTGCAGGAAAGACTTGCTAAACTGGCAGGTGGTGTAGCTGTACTATACGTAGGTGCTGCTTCCGAAGTAGAAATGAAAGAGAAAAAAGACCGTGTTGACGATGCATTGCACGCGACAAGAGCAGCTGTAGAAGAAGGTATCGTACCTGGAGGTGGTGTTGCACTGGTAAGATCAATCGCAGTACTAAACAACCTTGAAGGTTCAAACTTCGATGAATCTACAGGTATCAAGATCGTAAAAAGAGCCATCGAGGAGCCGCTAAGACAAATCGTTGCCAACGCAGGTGGCGAAGGTTCTGTAATCGTTGCAAAAGTAGCAGAAGGAGAAGGCGACTTCGGATTCAACGCGAAAAACGACGAGTACGTGAATATGTACGAAGCCGGAATCATCGACCCTACTAAAGTGGTACGTGTAGCGCTCGAAAATGCAGCATCAGTATCCGGAATGCTTCTTACCACCGAGTGTGTAATCACCGAAGTGAAAAAAGACGAACCAGCCATGCCAATGGGAGGCGGTATGCCAGGGATGATGTAATTCTAGCGCGATAAGCTATACGCAATAAGCAATAAGCTTAGAGCGTATTGCATAAAGCGTATTGCAATAAAAACAATCCGTTCAGAGTTTTCTGGGCGGATTTTTTTTTAGGAGCCAGTCCCGTCCCTCAGACGGGATGCTCTCCGTCTTGTCCTGCAGACGAGACTGCAATCATGGCTGGAGTTTGATTTCCCAGAAACTCAGTCCCCTAATAATCACAGGTTTTGTAATTTTAACTTAATTAAAAAAAACACAGACCGATGAGAAAAATAAGAGCCGCAATCAACATGACTTTAGACGGGTTTTGCAATCATGACGCCGTAGCACCCGATGCGCAAATCCATCAGCATTATACCGAACTCTTGCGAAATGCCGATGCCATCCTCTATGGACGCATCACTTTTGAGCTGATGAAATATTGGCAGACTTTTATTCAAAACCCTTCCGGCACACCTGGATTTAATGAATTCGCGCAGGTAATAGACAGTCTGCCCAAGATTGTCTTCTCCAGAACACTTTCCTACGTGGGCTGGCACAGCGCCACACTTTCGGCGCAAACCCTGGAACAGGAAGCACAAATGCTTCGCCGGCAGCCCGGCCGCGATATCTTAGTCGGGAGCCGCAGTCTCATTATGCAGCTGATAGACCTGCACCTGCTCGATGAACTCGAACTCATGGTGCATCCCGTGATCGCTGGCAGCGGACTTCCACTCTTTGCGCCACTCACAAGCCGCACAGAACCGACATTGATGGACAGCCGCAGAATAGGAGAGGGTGCGGTGATATTGCGTTATGAGTTTCCGTGAACCTTATAGGTATACTCTAACCTTACAGGTTTCAAAAACCTATAAGGTTCTATTAATGAAAAACTGAATCCACATTTTTTAACGTGACGAAATTTACGCTAATCCCAGTTTTTTTGCGGTAAAATATTTCCGGAGGAAAGGCTGATTTTATTGCTAAAGTGTGGGAACTCTCCTGTTAATTATATCACGAATACCTCTTGCGCAATGATAGATATCACTTTTAATTAAAACCCCAACTGGCAAATGTCCGGCTTTATATAGGAATGTCGCGGTGCTGCAACTAAGTCTGAAACGCAGGCTTTTCTTTTCTTTTATCGCCCGAATTTATATATATTTGGCACAAACAGAATTATTATGATAAGTACTAAGATCGCTGACCTGATCAACCACCAAATTGCTAAGGAACAATACGCTGCGCAATATTATCTCTCTATGTCGGCCTGGTTTTATGCACAGGATCTGGACGGCATTGCCAACTACTTCCGCGTGCAGAGCAAAGAAGAACTGATGCATGCTGACAAGATGTTCGATTATCTTGTGGATGTGGGTGCAGAAATCGTGATTGGTGAAATTCCGCAGCCGCCGCACGGTTTCATCAGCGCTAAAGAGATTTTCGAGAAAGCACTGGAACACGAAAAAGTGGTAACAAAAAGCATCTTCAATATCCTGAAAAATGCCAATGATGAAGGCGATTTTGCCACCGTTTCTTTCCTGCAGTGGTTTGTGAATGAGCAGGTAGAAGAAGAAGCGAACGCCTCACAGCTTGTCGCTAAAATAAAAATGGTAAGCGACAATCCGTCCGCGCTTTATCTTTTCGATCAGGAGCTTGGGCAGCGGGTTTTCAAGCCTACCGAAGGCAACTAATCTTCTTCATCTGATGAGAAAAATTTCAAATTTTTTGCTGCTGTTTTATGCAGTGGTATTCAGCGCGCAGTCTTACGATACGGCGCTTATCCCAAAAGAATTGCTGAAAGGCGCCCACGCCGTAATCCGCGAGAGTAACGAACATTATGTATTGAAATCTGTAAATGACATGCAGATCACCTCTGTGCGTGCCGTAACGGTGCTGAACAGCTCTGGTGACGGTTTTTCAAACGTATTCATTCCGTACAACCCCAATACGAAAGTGAGCGGGATAAAAGTGGAACTTTTTGACGGTGAGGGGAAACTGATGAAAACCTATTCGAAGAAAGACTTTTCCGACTATACCAACAACCCGAGTGCTGCGCTGTACGTAGATGACAGGGTGCTGGTTCTGAGGCCGCTTCTCACCAAGTATCCCTACACGGTAAGGACTTCCTTTGAAACGAATACGTCGAACACCGTTTATCTGAGTGGGTTCAAACCGCTGAACGCTTTTGATATCGCGGTGGAAAGAGCGGAAATGACCATTCAGAATAATTCAGGTATAAAAATCCGCAGGAAGGTTTCAGAAAAGCCGATGGCAGTCTTAAATCAGTCGGAGGAGGGAAATCTGTGGAAATACTCTTTCGAAAATGTCCAGGCACTTACCGAAGAACCATTTTCCCCGGACCTCGATTATCTGGTGCCACAGGTAGAATTCTCTCCCGAGAAATTTACCCTCGAAGGAAGACAGGGCGACATGACCGACTGGAATTCTTTCGGGAAATGGTATTACAGCCAGCTTCTCACACCGGTAT
The DNA here is from genome assembly GCA_023419095.1 of Bacteroidota bacterium. GTDB lineage: Bacteria > Bacteroidota > Bacteroidia > Flavobacteriales > Weeksellaceae > Kaistella. The sequence goes on from JAEZYN010000140.1 coordinate 25,892, forward strand.
CTGCAGTGACGCCGGAAATTGCAGCCGAAGTAAAAGCGCTAAACCTCTCGGGCAGCACTGCTGAGAAGGTAAAAACGGTTTACCAATACATGCAGAACAAAACGCGCTATGTACTCATTGCTATGGGAATCGGGGGTTGGCAACCGATGCCTGCAGCGGAAGTAAGCAAAAAAGGTTACGGCGACTGTAAAGCGTTGACCAATTATATGCGCACGCTACTGTCTGCAGCCGGAATTCCTTCTTATTTCTCTGTGATTTATGATGGTGACTCAGAGCAAATGTTTGATAGAGACTTTCCGAGGCTTTCGGGCAATCATGCAGTTTTGATGGTGCCGACTGAAGAGGGCAACCTGTGGCTCGAAAATACCTCGCAGCGGCATGCTTTCAATCATCTCAGTTTCACCTCGCATCACCGGAATGTACTTGCTGTAAACGAAAACGGTATCCAAATCGTGAATACGCCTGTTTACACACCCGGGCAGAGCAAGGAAAAACTGACAGCCCAGGTAGCGGTAAACGCAGAGGGTGGAATGACGTCCGTTGCTGATTTTAAGTTTTCGGGCGGGCAGTATGATATGAATCTGCGGCTTTTCAACCTTAAAAGCGATGAGGTAAAAGAAGCGATGAAAAACCGCTATCAGCAGCTGAAAATTGAGCAGATCGCGGTGAATGAGCTGCAGAACAACCGTGACGAGGCTACAATTTCTTACGCGCTGAATCTACAGGCAAACAGCTTCGCGAAAAAGCTCGGCACCGATCTCTTTTTTCCTGTGATGCCTTTTTATCCTACCGTAACTTTCACTGCAAATGAAGAAAGACAGCATCCGTTCGAGATTTCTTTTCCTTTTCAGGACGATTATGAGATTGAATATGCTGCGCCGGAAGGTTACGCTTTCAAGGAAGTACCCGCTTCAGTAATTACCAGCACGGAGTTCGGAAATTATCATATCACTTTTCAGCTCAATGACAAAAAACTAAAAGTGCACCGCGTGCTCACCATCAATAAAGGTCTCTATCCAAAAGAAAAATACAAAGACTACGTTTCTTTCCGTAAAAAAACCGCCTCCAGCGACAACATTAAAGTTTTAATTTCCAAAATCTGATGAAAAAAATTCTATTTTTTATCTGCGTCTGTTCATTTGCAATCAGCCAGGCGCAGCATACATTTCTTGATGTTCCGAAACTGTCTGAAAAAGACGTGATTTCAGAGAAATCTGAAAAATTCGGTGACGTACCGGCGGAGGTGCTTTACCGTTCGGTGCATTTCCGTATTGATTATGACGGCACGATGAGCAAAAATGTAACGAGCCGGGTGAAGATTTATAACAAAGATAACGCGGCAGCTTACCTTGACCACGAAATCGGGACATATGATGATGGTAAAGGTTCGCGCGAAGAGATCAGTAATCTTAAAGCGAATACCTACAATATTGAGAACGGCAAGATTGTGGCAACCAAAGTTTCAAACGACGAGAAATACAAATCCCGCGAAGACAAAAAATACCGCATAACAAAATTTGCCTTCGCGAATGTGAAAAACGGCTCAATAGTAGAGTACAGCTACAGTATCAGAACTCCGTTTTTGGGCTCGACGCCACATATACTGATTGAGGAAGAGATTCCGGTGCGGTATGTAGAATATGTGCTTGATGCACCAAAACCTTTAGGCTACACCATCAATTACAAAGGCTCACTGAACCCCGATCACCGCGCAGTAGATGCAAGGAATATTTACGGAATGGAGTACCAGACCTACCGTTTCGCTTATGAGAATGTGCCGGCGTATAAGGAAGAGATGTACGTGATGAATAATGATAACTACAAAACCGGTATCAAGGCCGAACTCAATTCCACTTACATTAATAATGTTTATAAAAATTACGCAAATTCCTGGGAAGATATCCGTAAGAGACTTTATGACAGTGAAGACTTTGGTGTGCAGCTCGACCGTATAAATCTGGTAAAGAACCTGCTGCCGGCGGAAGTAAAAAACCTCCCGGTGCAGGAGAGAGCGGCTACTGTGCTTAAATATGTTCAAAACAATTTTACGTACAACAAGGAAGATGATGTAGTGGTTGACAAAGGCATCAGAAACCTTCTTTCGACCAAAGTGGGCAACTCCGCCGAAATCAATATCCTGTTGACACTGCTGCTGAGAAGCGTCAATATTGCTGCTGATCCGGTAGCATTATCCACCGTTTCAAGAGGGATGTTGCTGGCTTACAGCCCTACGATCGCCCAATTAAATTATGTAATCGCATCCTTCGTAGATAACGGAAAAATTTATCTCTTGGATGGTACTCACAAACACAGCGAGATCAATATGATTGCGCCGAAAGCCCTCAATTATCATGGACTGGTGATGGGTAAAAAAGAGGTGAAACAGATAAATATCGTCTATCCGGAAGTAAGCAAAACATTGCTTACGGTTGACGCCAAACTGAATGAAGACGGCACTTTTGACGGTACTTTCAAGGATCGCGATACCAAACTTTATGCAATGGTGGCTAATGAGCGCTTCACCAGTGATGCAGACAAGTACGCAAAATCTTATAAAGAAAACTACAAGTTCTCCCTTTCGAACATGAAGCACGGCCTGCAGCCGAACAATGAATTTGAAACCAGCTTCGACTTTTCATCGGATACTTTTGTGGACGTGATCGGCGGTAAAATAGTTTTCAATCCGCTCCTCTTTTTGTACACCCAAAATCATGATTTTAAGCAGGCCACCCCGAGAAAGGCGCCGCTGGAGTTTTATTCTGCCAATGACAGAATTAAGAAAGTGACGATCACTCTGCCCGAAAATTATGTGTTTGAAAATGTGCCGAAATCGAAGAAATTCCGCACAGAAGACAATGCCTTGCAGTACACTTATCTTGTAACGCAAGAGGGTAATAAACTCACCGTAGAAACCATCACGCAAATCGATGATGCGATGTTTCCGCGTGAATATTATCCTGCTTTCACCCAAATTTTCGACAATATCACCAAGCAGGAAGCGCAGGTCGTAACCGCTGTGCGGAAGCAGTAATATAGAAAATCAAAATCCTGTTCTTACGAGCAGGATATTTTTTTAAACATAAATAAGATTCGTTTCGATCACTTTTTCGCCCAGTTTTTCGAGGACGCTGCGGTACTCGTCGAGCTGCTGTTGGTGTTTTTCTTTAATGTCGCCGGTCTTGAAATCGAGGATGATGTACCCGTCACCGGTATTGATGAGCCTGTCCGGGCGGTAGATTTGCGATTCGCCATCCGCCGAAATCATGATGTCTTTCTCGTTGATTACTTTTTGGCCAGCTTCGAAATAATGGGCGTAGCGCGAATCATTGATGATAGTGAAAATACGCTCCGCGATTTCTGTTTTTTCTTCCAGTGTGACAATGCCCTCCAAAACGTAAGTTGCCAACGTTTTTTCTACGTCTGCCGCCGAATTGATTTTCGAAAGAACTTCATGCGTGAAAATTCCGGTTCGAACTTTCTCTACGCGGTTTTGGTAAGATTTTGAGGGTGTTGCGATCTTGATTGCTTCCCTGTGTGGCCGGATTTCATTTTTAAACGTAACCGATTTGGTAATGAATTTTTCAGTTGCAGAGGTTTCTTTTTTCTTTAAATCGTCGGGTGAAACTGGATAAAGGTCGTACGACGCCAAATCTTTATTCTGCTCATCTTTCGGGATGTTTGGCTTTAAAAAATCATAGATTTCGAGATAATTCGTCGTGTTATTTGGTTTTTCAATGTAGAGATAAAGCTGTTCGGCGGCACGCGTGGTCGCTACATATTGCAGACAGAACCTGTCGATGAGATTTTGGTAGGTGTTTTCGTCGTTAAATTTGGCCAATTCCTCATCATAAATCTCAGCTTCCTTGCTGAAGCCTTTCATATTCACCGAAGCCAGGCCTTCATGATCTTTCACCTCGAACCAGTTGTTGAAGTTCTTGTCTTTGTGGCTGTTGGCCATGGGCAGGAAGACCACGGGAAATTCGAGCCCTTTTGCTTTGTGAATGGTCATCAGTTTCACGGCATCCAGATTGTCGGATGCCTGAATGGTGGCTTCGTGCGCTTCTTCGTCCCAAAACCGTAAAAATTCTTTAAGATTGGCCCCGGCATTTTGGCTGAAGGCATAGAGTATTTCAAGATAATTGAAGAGAAAATCCGTCTCCTTATCGGCTACAGAAAATTCCTGCAGGTAATGTTCGACGAAATTATACAGATTTAAATTCAGCAACGTGCTGGAATTTAGGTTTAAACCATATTTTTCGTGAATGAATCGCTCCATTTCGGGTTTCGTCCTGAAGCTGAGCATCTCCATCATATCGGCAGTGAAATCTTCAGTTTTAATGCGCCCGAGGTCATCGAGATGATACAGCATCTTTACCGGAAACTGCATGTTTTTTGGGTTTTGTTCCCACCTTAAAAATTCGGTGAGGGCGAGCAGTGTCGAAGACAGATTAAGTGTAAGTCCGGATTCCGAAACACTTTTAATATATTCTTCCTGACCGTTGTAGTTAACTTTAAGATTACTTAATAGACGGGAGAACTGCAGAATTTCTTTGTTTGAACGGCACAGAACGGTGATGTCTGAAAAGCGGAAGCCGCTGTCGAGGCAGCTTTGCATGTCTTCGCGCATTTTATTGGCGACGTCTTCAAAATAAATATTGCGCGTGGACTTCTCGATCAGATTAATTCGTACCCGACCATTATCCGCAGATTTTGCAATTTGCTGCGAACCTTTGCCGAAAATATCGCAGTGCGCTTCCCGCGTGTGTGCGGAAAGAAACTGATACAGACCGTTGTTGAATTCCACAATATTTTTTGCGCTGCGCCAGTTGTGTTCCAGATTTTCGAGATCGGCAAGTGCCTGTGATTTTTCAGTTCTGTTGATGATGTCGAGCATGAGTTGCGAATCTCCACCACGAAACCGGTAAATGCTTTGTTTGGGATCGCCCACGAGGGTAAAACTCATTTCCTCGCTGTTCACGGCGTGGTCGCGCAGCGGGATGAAATTTTGCCACTGCAGAAACGAGGTGTCCTGAAACTCATCAAAGAAATAATGAGAAAACTGCGTGCCCACTTTCTCATAAATGAAAGCCGTAGGTTCCGTTCGCAACTGTTCGTGGATCATCACATTGAATTTGGACAGCAGCACCACGTCGTTTTTATCTTCTATTTCAGCCAGTTTATCCTGAATGTCTTTGTTGACTTTTAACGGCAGCAATGCATGCAGCGTTTTCTCCTCGCGCTGTATCTCAATGTAATTTTTAATGATTTTTCTGCGGGTTTCAATTAAATAATTTAGAATTTCGAGAATTTCACCCTGACGTTTTTTTGCACTTGCGGACGATCCTTTTAAGAAATTTTCAGTCGCTGATTCTTCATCTTTGGGAAACGGAAAGTCCGGACGTTCTTTTTTGAAATACCGGTTGGCTTCAAAGAAAAATTTAGCAATGCTGTTTTTGGCTCCGCCTGCAAAATCTCCTATTTTAAGATTCCTTTCGTTTAAAAGCTGCAGGCTGGATTCGGTGATTTGCGAAGATTCAGTTTTAAGGTTTTTAATGTTGTCGCGCAGTTTTTGTTTGGCCTGACTATAGACTTTCCAGTCGAAATCTTTGTTTTGGTTCAGCTGGAAATAATGTTTGTCCTGCACAAATTCTTTGGCCGAACTGTATAAAGTTTTTGTGAGATTGACGCGCTGGTCATTGTCGAGACTGTAATTTACAAAATCCATGAAGGCCTCCGAGACATCGCTGTCACCCCCGATGTCATTGAGCATTTTTTCTACGGCTTCCACCAGATAGGGCTCCGCATTGATTTCAAGATTAAAGTTTTGAGCCAGGCCAAGTTCGTAGGAGAAACTGCGGACAAGTCTTGAATTAAACTTATCGATTGTGCCGATATTCAGCGCAGAATAATTGTGCAGTACATAATCGAGGATTTTTTTTGAGCGTCTGTGCAATTCTTCAGGCGAAACCTCAAATCCCTGCGACTGCATTTTTAGCTGAATGTTTCTTAATTCTCCGTTTTCAGCAAAATTTTTCCCGGCAAACGCGGTAAGCCAGCTGATGATGCGGTGCTTCATCTCATTCGCGGCCTTATTGGTAAAGGTAAGCGCAAGAATATTTCCGATTCTGTCAGGCTGGTTGGGTTGTTTCAGGCAGATTGTAAGCAGGTTGAGCACCAAAGCATACGTTTTGCCCGAACCTGCGGAAGCATTGATGACACGGTAGTTTTTGTGGATCATTTGGAGTGGAAATTGTCATTAAAAGTAATAAAATATTTGTCAATCCGAAATATAATCTTACTTTTGCAAACCAAAATGAGATGTAAACTATGTTAATTATTCCAGTAAAAGATGGCGAAGCTATCGACAGAGCTTTAAAAAAATACAAAAGAAAATTTGATAAAACTGGTGTTGTTCGCGCTTTGAGAAGCCGTCAGCAGTTCATCAAACCTTCTGTCACCAACAGACAGGCAAAACTGAAAGCAGCTCACAAGCAACGCAACCTGAGTCGCGAAGAGCAGGCATAAGACAAGTTTTCTTCAGGAAAATATACAGATCACTTTTCAAATATTTATATTTGAAAGGTGATTTTTTCGTTTATATAGTATGATTGAGAGATTTCTGGAATACATCGCGGTTGAAAAAAAATATTCGAAGAACACGGTTCTAAGTTACAGCCGCGACCTGAACGATTTTTCAGAATTTCTGCTGCGCACCGAAGCTCATCAGGATTTTTCCAGAGTCAATAAAAAAATCGTGCGCAACTTTATTTCGTCTCTGGGTGAAAACAAGGTTGCAAAACGCAGTATCAACCGCAAGCTGTCGTCGCTACGCAGTTTTTACCGTTTCCTGATGCAGCTGGACGAGATCAGCGTCTCGCCATTGGCACAAATTCAAACACTTAAATTTTACGCGGAACCTCAGTCGCCATTTTCGCTTGAGGAAATGGAAAATCTTCAAGACGAGGACCATAAGCCTTTGAAAAAAGATTTTTTAAAGGAATTGATCATCGAGACACTCTATCAAACCGGTATGCGGCGCGCGGAACTTACAGGTTTACTTCTGGAAAATGTAGATCTTGAGAATTTTCAGCTAAAAATCACAGGTAAAGGTAATAAGCAAAGGCTTGTGCCTGTTTCGCCGGATCTGAGTGCGATGTTGGAACAATATTTGAAATCCAGAAAACCCCTGTCGGGCGAAGAACACTATTTTTTTCTGAGCAAAAAGGGCAGAAAGCTGAATGATAAGTTTGTTTATTCTACGGTAAAGTCTTATCTTAGTCTTGTAACAGCAAAACCAAAAAAGAGTCCGCACATGTTGCGGCACAGCTTCGCGACACACCTGCTGGAGGGTGGAGCAGAGATTTCGAAAGTAAAAGTGCTGATGGGTCATTCGTCTCTCGCGAGTACGCAGGTCTATACCAGCGCGAACATAGAACAGCTAAAAAAAGTGTTTAACCAGGCCCACCCGCGGGCTATAGAAAAAAGTAAAGATATATGAAGATTACAGTACAGTCAATAGGATTGACGCCACATGCACCACTGGAAGACCACATTGAGAAGAAATTGAGCAAACTGGAAACGTTTTATGACAAGATCGTAGAGTGCAATGTTTTTCTGAAAGTAGAAAATAACCCCGATAAAGAGAACAAAACAGCGGAGATCATTCTGGCAGTTCCGGGAGATGATATCGTGGTAAAAAAGACGACGGCGAGTTTCGAGGAAAGTTTAGACCAATGTGCGGAAGTTGCTAAGCGACTGCTAATCAAGAAAAAAGAATTGGCGTAAGAAAAAATGCTAATTTTTTTCACAAATAATTTGTAGATTTCAATAAAACTCACTTATATTTGCACTCGCAAAAAGAGAAGAGTTCTATTGAAATCTATTTTTTGCCTCCTTAGCTCAGTTGGCCAGAGCACGTGATTTGTAATCTCGGGGTCGTGGGTTCGAATCCCTCAGGAGGCTCATTATTTATAAAATTGGGGAGATTCCAGAGTGGCCAAATGGATCAGACTGTAACTCTGCTGTCTTACGACTTCGCAGGTTCGAATCCTGCTCTCCCCACATTTTATAAAACAGTTTGCAGCTGTAGGGAAGAAAATTTCCTAAATTTGCAGACCGAAACCAACCATGTGTGCAAACACAAATGCGGAAGTAGCTCAGTTGGTAGAGCGTCAGCCTTCCAAGCTGAATGTCGCGAGTTCGACCCTCGTCTTCCGCTCAAACGAAAAATCACAACCAACGCGGCTTGTGATTTTTTTTTAGATTTTTTGCCGACTTAGCTCAGGGGTAGAGCGCTTCCTTGGTAAGGAAGAGGTCGTGAGTTCAAATCTCATAGTTGGCTCCAGGAAATCTCCCATAACGGGGGATTTTTTTTTGGAATTCTTCACGCTCCCGCTCCTGATCCTACGGCGGACGCGATTGATTGAGAAATAGGATATTAAAAGAAAGGTGCAAAACCGGAAATTTTGCAACTTCCATTTTTTTTGTAAATTTGCGCACTGGGATTCCAGGGTTTTGGTGACGTAAAGCATTAGATTTCAATACAGAAAATTTTAAACAAAAAGATTTTCAATATTTAAAAAATCACTATATTTGCGCACCGAAAATTTAAATAATAATTAAATAAATAATTAAATCATGGCAAAGGAAACGTTTAATCGTAACAAACCACACTTGAACATTGGTACCATCGGTCACGTAGACCATGGTAAAACTACACTTACTGCAGCAATCAGTAAAGTATTATCTGACAAAGGATTCGGTACTGCAAGAGATTTCTCTTCTATCGACTCTGCGCCGGAAGAAAAAGAAAGAGGTATCACCATTAATACTTCACACATTGAGTACGAAACTGAAACAAGACACTACGCTCACGTAGACTGCCCAGGTCACGCGGATTATGTAAAGAACATGGTTACGGGTGCTGCACAGATGGACGGAGCTATCCTTGTAGTAGCTGCTACAGACGGACCAATGCCTCAAACGAGAGAGCACATCCTTCTTTGCCGTCAGGTAAACGTACCTAACGTACTTGTTTTCATGAACAAAGTGGATATGGTAGATGACCCTGAATTATTAGAACTAGTAGAACTTGAAGTAAGAGATCTTCTTTCTTCTTACGATTACGATGGTGATAACACACCAGTAATCCAAGGTTCAGCTCTTGGAGCTCTTAACGGAGAACCAAAATGGGTTGCAACTGTAGAAGAACTGATGAACGCAGTCGATACGTGGATCGAACTTCCAGTAAGAGATCAGGATAAGCCATTCCTTATGCCAATTGAAGACGTATTCTCTATTACAGGTAGAGGTACTGTAGCAACTGGTAGAATCGAGGCTGGTGTAATTAACACAGGTGATCCTGTAGACATCGTAGGTATGGGTGATGAGAAACTTACCTCTACTATTACAGGTGTTGAGATGTTCCGTAAGATCCTTGACAGAGGTGAAGCTGGTGATAACGTAGGTCTATTGTTGAGAGGTATTGAAAAAACCGACATCAAGAGAGGTATGGTAATCGCTAAGAAAGATTCTGTGAAGCCACACAAGAAATTCAAAGCTGAGGTTTATATCCTTTCTAAAGAAGAAGGTGGCCGTCACACTCCTTTCCACAACAAATACCGTCCTCAGTTCTACGTAAGAACTACAGACGTTACAGGTGAGATCTTCTTGCCTGAAGGAGTAGAGATGGTAATGCCAGGTGATAACATCACTATTACTGTAGAATTGCTTCAGCCAATCGCTCTTAACGTAGGTCTTAGATTTGCGATCAGAGAAGGTGGTAGAACAGTTGGTGCAGGTCAGGTAACTGAAATCTTAGATTAATTTCTAAATAAATATTAAAGTTCCGTAAGGAAACTTACGGAACTTTTTTAATCTACGGGCATCGTCCAATGGTAGGATACCGGTCTCCAAAACCGTTGATCAGGGTTCGAATCCTTGTGCCCGTGCAAATATCAGATAATGAGTTTAGTTGATTTTATTAAAGGTTCCTATACGGAATTTAAAGACAAAGTAGAATGGCCTAAATGGCCGGATCTGCAGTCCTCTACCATCGTAGTGACCGTCGCCACTGTTATTTTGGCACTGTTCACTTTCGGTGTGGACTCACTCTTCAGCAAAGCGATCACCAATGTGATCTCTCTGTTTATCGGTATTTTCAATTAAAATTTATTTCCAAAGAAGATGAGTGACTTGAAATGGTATGTGCTGAAATCTATCAGCGGCCAGGAAAATAAAGTGAAGACCTACATTGAGAACGAAATGAAGCATCATGGTTTCGAAAATTTCGTTACGCAGGTAGTTATTCCTATGGAGAAAGTTATTCAGCTTAAGAACGGTAAGAAAGTTCCAAAAGAAAAGCCTTACTATCCGGGTTATCTAATGGTGGAAGCCAACCTTGTAGGTGAGATTCCGCACATCATCAAGAACATTCCCGGCGTAATTTCTTTTCTAAGTCTGACAAAGGGCGGCGATCCGGTGCCGATGCGTAAATCTGAAGTAAACAGAATGCTCGGAAGAATGGATGAACTTTCCGAATTTGCTGCTGAAACACACATTCCGTTCGTTGTGGGTGAAAATGTAAAAGTGATTGACGGACCGTTCAACGGATTCAACGGTACCATCGAAAAGCTTCACGAAGACAAGAAGAAAGTAGAAGTTTCCGTAATGATTTTTGGCCGTAAAACGCCGATGGAGCTAAGTTACATGCAGGTAGAGAAAGTGTAAGCTTTTAAAATATTAAAAAAGGCTGTTCAGATTTGAGCAGCCTTTTTTAATTTAACTCTAAATTCTTTCTAAAAATCAACATCTTACACTTGCTCAATTAAAATTTATTCTTAATTTTGCAGTCCGAAATGTAAAGTAGTTAGGTGAGACAACTCTTTGCAGATTTATAAATGCTTCCACATTCATAAATTTCTTAATTTTTTAAAAAACAACAATGGCTAAAAAAGTCTTTAAAATGGTTAAGCTTCAGGTGAAGGGTGGCGCTGCCAACCCATCTCCACCAGTAGGCCCGGCTTTGGGTTCTGCAGGTGTGAACATCATGGAGTTCTGTAAACAATTTAACGGAAGAACGCAAGATAAGCCAGGGCAAGTTTTACCTGTAGTAATTACAGTATACGAAGACAAATCTTTTGAATTCGTTATCAAAACTCCTCCTGCTGCAGTTCAACTAATGGAAGCTGCTAAGATCAAGTCTGGTTCTGGTGAGCCAAACAGAGCAAAAGTAGGTAGCGTAACATGGGCTCAGGTTCAGAAAATCGCGGAAGATAAGATGACAGACCTTAACTGCTTCACGATTGATTCTGCGCTTACGATGATCGCAGGTACTGCAAGATCTATGGGATTGAGAGTAACAGGAACTAAACCCACTAACGCTTAATACGAATAGAAATGGCAAAATTGACGAAAAAGCAAAAAGATGCTTTAAGCAAAATAGAAAAGAACAAAATTTACACTCTTGAGGAAGCTTCTGCTTTGGTAAAGGAAGTAAACTTTGCAAAATTTGACGCTTCTGTAGATATCGCGGTTAGACTGGGTGTAGATCCAAGAAAAGCGAACCAAATGGTAAGAGGTGTAGTGTCTCTTCCACACGGTACAGGTAAAGATATTAAAGTTCTTGCTCTTGTTACACCAGACAAAGAAGCTGAAGCTAAAGAAGCAGGTGCTGATTATGTAGGGTTAGATGAGTACTTACAGAAAATAAAAGACGGCTGGACAGACGTTGACGTTATCGTTACGATGCCGGCTGTGATGGGTAAGCTGGGTCCTTTGGGTAGAGTGTTAGGTCCAAGAGGTCTTATGCCAAACCCCAAATCGGGTACAGTAACCATGGAAATCGGTAAAGCAGTTTCAGAAGTGAAAGCTGGTAAGATCGATTTCAAAGTAGATAAATATGGTATCATTCACGCCGGTATTGGTAAAGTATCTTTCGATGCTGCCAAGATCCGTGAAAATGCACAGGAACTGGTTCAGACTCTTATCAAGCTGAAGCCTACTGCAGCTAAAGGTACTTACGTGAAAAGCATCTATATGTCTTCTACGATGAGTCCGGGTATTGCAATCGATACTAAATCTGTAAACTAAAATCTGTAAGACAATGACAAAAGAAGATAAAGTATTAGTAATACAAGAATTAAAGGATTTGCTGCAGGACGCGAAAGTGGTTTATGTAGCTAATCTTGAAGGAATGAATGCTGCTGCGACTTCAGATTTCAGAAGACAGGCCTTCAAACAGAATATTTCTCTTAAGGTTGTAAAAAATACCCTTTTGCAGAAAGCAATGGAGCAGATCGAAGGAGTAGATTACTCTGAAATGTTCGAAAGCTTCAAAGGAAACTCTGCATTGATGATCTCTGAAACAGCTAACGCTCCTGCGAAACTGATCCAGAACTTCAGAAAGAAAGCGGAAATTCCAGCACTTAAGGCTGCTTACTTACAGGAAACCATCTATGTAGGTGATGAGAACTTAGGTACGCTTGCGAACATTAAGTCGAGAGAAGAAATGATCGGAGAAATCATCGGATTGCTTCAGTCACCAATCAGAAATGTACTTTCTGCCCTTCAGAACAAAGAAGAAGCTACAGGAAAAGCTGAAGAAGCGGCTCCGGCAGAAGAAACCCCAGCTGCAGAAGCTGCTCCGGAAGCAGGCGCTGACGCTACAGAAGCACCAAGTGCTGAGTAATAAGAACTCAAAAAAAATCAAAATAAATCGTTCAACAATTAAAACATTATTAAAATGTCAGATTTAAAAAACTTAGCGGAAACGCTTGTAAACCTTACTGTAAAAGACGTAAACGAATTGGCAACTATCCTTAAGGATGAGTACGGAATCGAGCCTGCTGCTGCAACTGTAGTTGCTGCTGCTGGAGGTGGTGGCGAAGCTGCTGAAGAAAAAACAGAATTCGACGTAATCCTTAAAGCTGCTGGTGCTTCTAAATTAGCGGTTGTGAAATTGGTTAAAGATCTTACAGGTGCAGGTCTGAAAGAAGCTAAAGATATGGTAGACAGCGCTCCTGCTCCAATCAAGCAAGGTGTTTCTAAAGACGAAGCAGAAGCTCTTAAGAAGCAACTTGAAGAAGCTGGTGCTGAAGTAGAATTGAAGTAATTTATTACCTACATACAATAGAACCTCACTTTTTTAAGTGGGGTTTTTTGTGTTATATAGTTTTTTTAACTGTTTTTTAATACTTTGGGCGTACCTGCTTCATTTGCGTAACTCATTTAATAGGAGTATATTTGCACTTCCTTTTGGCGCTAATTATTATACATAAACCGGTAAAACATTCTTAATCAACTCTTTCCGTTTCGGAACAGAGATTTTTTCGTGTTTGCACATTTTGTATTTAATTAGTACCCGAAAGATCAAAAAATATTTTGCACTACTCCGTGAAAAGATATACCGGCGTTGCAGTTAGAAAGGATTAAGAGCCAAGAGCCAAGAGCCAGGAGCCAAGACCCAACCACTGTATTTCTGAAAAAGCGCCAATTTTTCAAGTGAAAGTCTTCCATCTCCCGACTCACGTCTCTCCAACTTCATTCTCTCTGATATTTTTTAAAACAAAATATTTTTTAACCCATTATTCTTAATCTTTTTTATGAGTAAATCTAAAGCAGTCGCTAAAACTCAGGGAAATGAAAGGATCAATTTCTCCGCCGCAAAGGGAAAAATTGAGACGCCTGACTTTTTGGACATTCAGATCCAGTCATTCAAAGAATTTTTCCAGCTCGATACCTTGCCGGAGCAGAGAGTAAACGAAACTCTGTACAAAACCTTTGAAGAAAATTTCCCGATCACCGATTCCCGAAACCAGTTCGTGCTGGAATTTCTGGATTATCTGGTAGACTCACCACGTTACTCCATCGACGAGTGTGTGGAAAGAGGACTGACGTATTCAGTTCCCCTCAAAGCCCGACTTAAACTTTACTGTACAGACCCTGAACATGAAGATTTTCAGACCGTTGTACAGGATGTGTATTTAGGTCCGGTTCCTTATATGACGCCTTCCGGTTCATTTATCATTAATGGTGCCGAACGTGTTATCGTAACCCAGCTTCACCGTTCTCCGGGTGTGTTCTTCGGACAGACCTACCACGCGAACGGAACCAAGCTGTATTATTCCAGAATTATCCCTTTCAAAGGATCGTGGATGGAATTTACAACCGATATAAACAGTGTAATGTATGCTTACATCGACCGTAAGAAGAAATTACCGTTAACGACTTTATTAAGAGCAATCGGTTTCGAATCCGATAAAGATATCCTCCAGATTTTCGACCTTGCAGAAGAAGTGAAAGTTTCTAAAGCAGCATTGAAAAAAGTAGAAGGCAGAACTTTGGCAGCGAGAGTTTTGAACACATGGTTCGAAGATTTCGTTGACGAAGACACCGGCGAGGTAGTTTCTATCGAAAGAAACGAGATCATCCTCGACCGTGAAACGATTCTTGAAAAAGAACATTTAGATCTTATCCTGGATGCTGGTGTGAAATCGATCCTGATTCACAAAGAAAATTCCAACGAATTCTCTATCATCCAGAATACTTTACAGAAAGACCCGACCAACTCCGAAAAAGAAGCGGTGGAGTATATCTACCGTCAGTTGCGTAACGCAGATCCGCCAGATGAGGAAACAGCACGTGGAATCATCGAGAAATTGTTCTTCTCAGAACAACGTTACTCATTAGGGGAAGTTGGACGTTACAGGCTTAATAAGAAATTAGGACTAAATATTCCTGAGAACACAGAAGTTTTAACAAAAGAAGATATCATCTCAATCGTAAGACACCTTATCGAGTTGGTAAACTCTAAAGCGGAAGTTGATGATATCGATCACTTATCGAACAGAAGAATCAAGACTGTTGGTGAGCAGCTTTCAGGACAGTTCGGTGTAGGTCTTTCAAGAATTGCAAGAACGATCCGGGAGCGTATGAATGTTAGAGATAACGAAATCTTTACGCCGATAGACCTTGTTAACGCAAAAACTTTAACATCAGTAATTAATTCATTCTTTGGTACCAACCAGCTTTCTCAGTTCATGGACCAAACCAACCCGCTGTCAGAAATCACGCACAAGCGTCGTCTTTCTGCCCTGGGACCTGGTGGTCTATCGAGAGAAAGAGCAGGTTTCGAGGTACGTGACGTTCACCATACACATTATGGCCGTATCTGTCCGATCGAAACTCCTGAAGGACCAAACATTGGTTTGATCTCCTCCTTAGGAATCTACGCTAAGATCAATAACTTAGGGTTCATCGAAACTCCATATAGAAAGGTAACAAACGGTAAGGTAGATCTTAAGACGCCTGCAGTTTTCCTTAATGCTGAGGACGAAGAAGACAAAGTGATTGCTCAGGCAAACGTTGAAATGAACGAAGACGGCTCCATCTCTACAGACCGTGTTATTGCCCGTCTTGACGGTGATTATCCGGTAGTGGAACCACAGCAGGTTGACTTGATCGACGTGGCACCAAACCAGATTTCTGGTATCTCCGCTTCATTGATTCCCTTCCTGGAACATGATGATGCGAACCGTGCGTTGATGGGATCTAACATGATGCGTCAGGCCGTTCCATTGTTGAAGCCTGAAGCACCGATTGTAGGTACAGGTCTTGAAGATCAGGTGGCCAGAGATTCACGTGTGCTGATCAATGCCGAAGGAAACGGTACAGTAGAGTATGTGGATGCTGACAAAATCACAATTAAGTACGAAAGAAGCGAGGATGACGATCTGGTATCGTTCGAATCGGCTACTAAGACATATAAACTTACCAAATTCAGAAAAACCAACCAGAGTACGACCATTACTTTGAGACCAAACGTAAGAGTTGGTGACAAAGTGCAGAAAGGTCAGGTTCTTTGCGACGGTTATGCAACTGAAAACGGTGAACTGGCATTGGGTAGAAACCTTGTGGTTGCTTTCATGCCTTGGAAGGGTTATAACTTTGAGGATGCGATCGTAATCAACGAAAAAGTTGTGCGTGAAGACTGGTTTACCTCAATCCACGTAGATGAGTATTCCCTTGAAGTTCGTGATACCAAATTGGGTATGGAAGAACTTACGGCAGATATCCCGAATGTTTCGGAAGAAGCGACTAAGGACCTCGACGAAAACGGTATGATCCGTATCGGTGCTGAAGTGAAGCCTGGAGACATCATGATTGGTAAGATTACTCCAAAAGGTGAATCAGACCCAACTCCGGAAGAGAAACTTCTTCGCGCGATCTTTGGTGACAAAGCCGGTGACGTGAAAGATGCTTCTTTGAAGGCAGATTCTTCGTTAAGAGGTGTGGTAATCAACAAAAAACTCTTCTCAAGAAACATTAAAGACAAGAAAAAGAGAACTGAAGAGAAGCTTAAACTAGAAGAAATCGAAAACACGTACAAAGCGAAATTCGATCAGTTGAGAAACACGCTTCTTGAAAAACTTGGGACACTTGTAAACGGTAAAACTTCTCAGGGAGTGAATAACGACCTTGATGAGGAAATCATCGGAAAAGGTGTGAAGTTTACTACGAAACTACTTCAGAGTGTTGAAGATTACGTGAATGTAAGCGGAGCAGACTGGACGGTAGATGCCGATAAAAATGAGTTGATCAAGCAGTTGATCCACAACTACAAGATTAAATTCAACGATATCCAAGGTGTTAAAAACCGCGAGAAATTTGCAATCTCAATCGGTGACGAACTTCCTGCAGGTATCATCAAGCTTGCTAAAGTTTACATCGCTAAGAAACGTAAACTGAACGTAGGAGATAAGATGGCAGGTCGTCACGGTAACAAAGGTATCGTATCAAGAATCGTTCGCGAAGAAGATATGCCATTCCTTGAAGACGGAACACCTGTAGACATCGTGCTTAACCCACTTGGGGTACCGTCACGTATGAACATCGGTCAGATCTACGAAACCGTTCTTGGATGGGCAGGTCAGAAATTAGGATTGAAATTCGCAACGCCGATCTTCGATGGTGCCAATATCGATCAGATTACCGACTATACCAACCAGGCAGGTCTTCCGGAATTCGGATCTACTTATCTGTATGATGGCGGTACCGGTGAAAGATTCTCTCAGCCGGCTACAGTAGGTGTAATTTATATGCTGAAATTGGGTCACATGGTAGATGATAAGATGCACGCACGTTCTATCGGGCCGTATTCATTGATCACGCAGCAGCCACTTGGTGGTAAGGCGCAGTTCGGTGGACAGCGTTTCGGTGAGATGGAGGTTTGGGCGCTTGAGGCATTTGGTGCTTCGAACATCCTTAGAGAGATCCTCACCGTGAAGTCTGATGATGTTATCGGTAGAGCTAAAACTTATGAAGCAATTGCTAAAGGTGAAGCAATGCCAGAACCTGGTATTCCGGAGTCCTTCAACGTATTGCTGCATGAACTGCAGGGCCTTGGACTTGATATAAGACTGGAAGAATAGACAAGAGATTTTTAGACAGGAGACACAAGACCAAATATGGGTCAAGAGAAATTCTCTAATCTCCAATCTTCAATCTCTCAATCTTTTAATCTAAACAAAAAAAAATGTCAAATAAAAATAAAACAAGTAATTTCAGTAAAATTACTATCGGTCTTGCTTCTCCGGAATCCATCCTTCAGGATTCTCGCGGTGAGGTTTTAAAGCCCGAAACCATTAACTACAGAACCCACAAACCGGAACGTGACGGCTTGTTCTGCGAGAAAATCTTCGGTCCCGTGAAGGATTATGAATGTGCTTGCGGTAAATACAAGAGAATCCGATACAAAGGAATCGTTTGCGACCGTTGTGGTGTAGAAGTTACCGAGAAAAAAGTACGTAGAGAGCGTATCGGCCACATCGGCCTGGTAGTTCCTGTGGCTCATATCTGGTATTTCCGTTCTTTGCCGAACAAAATCGGTTATCTTTTGGGTCTTCCGTCCAAAAAGCTCGACATGATCATCTATTACGAAAGATATGTCGTGATTCAAGCCGGTATCGCCAAAAAAGCCGACGGCTCTGATTTTGAGGACAAAGAATTCCTTACTGAGGAAGAGTATCTTGATATCATGGATACGCTTCCGGCAGAAAACCAATATCTTGATGATTCTGACCCGAATAAATTCGTTGCCAAAATGGGTGCCGAAGCGGTAGAAGAATTATTGAGAAGAATCGATCTGGATACGTTGTCTTTCGACCTTCGTCACAAAGCACACAACGAATCTTCAAAACAGAGAAGAACAGAAGCATTAAAAAGATTGAATGTTGTTGAAGCCATCCGTGGTGCAAACACCAGAATGATCAACCGTCCGGAATGGATGATTATGCGTGTTCTTCCTGTTATCCCACCAGAATTGAGACCTTTGGTTCCACTGGATGGAGGTAGATTCGCGACATCCGATCTTAATGACCTTTACAGAAGAGTAATCATCAGAAACAACCGTTTGAAGAGACTTTTAGAGATTAAAGCTCCGGAAGTAATCCTTAGAAACGAGAAGCGTATGCTTCAGGAATCTGTAGATTCACTATTCGATAATACAAGAAAATCATCAGCTGTAAAATCTGAGTCGAACAGACCATTGAAATCACTTTCAGATTCATTGAAAGGTAAGCAAGGTCGTTTCCGTCAGAACTTATTGGGTAAGCGTGTGGATTATTCAGCGCGTTCGGTAATTGTTGTAGGTCCAAACCTTCAGCTTCACGAATGTGGTATCCCGAAAGATATGGCTGCTGAACTTTACAAACCATTCATCATCAGAAAACTGATTGAAAGAGGTATAGTAAAGACCGTGAAATCTGCAAAAAGAATCATCGACAGAAAAGAACCTGTTGTATATGACATCCTGGAAGGCGTAATGAAAGGCCACCCGGTTCTTCTGAACAGGGCACCTACCCTTCACAGGCTGGGTATCCAGGCGTTCCAGCCAAAAATGATCGAAGGTAAAGCTATTCAGTTGCACCCGTTGGTTACCACGGCATTCAACGCGGATTTCGATGGTGACCAGATGGCAGTTCACTTACCGTTAGGTCCAGAGGCTATCTTGGAAGCTCAGCTGTTGATGCTAGGTTCTCAGAATATCCTTAACCCGGCGAACGGTTCCCCAATTACGGTACCTTCTCAGGACATGGTATTGGGTCTGTATTTTATGACCAAACAACTAGATTCTACAGATACAATGAAAGTGAAAGGTGAAGGCCTAGCCTTCTATTCACCGGAAGAAGTAGAAATCGCTTATGCGGAAGGTCAGGTTTCCCTCAATGCGAAAATCAGATGTAGAGTACCGGTAAAGGAAGAAGGCGAAATCGTTGTCAAATTGATCGAAACTACAGTCGGTAGAGTATTGTTTAACCAGATTGTACCTAAAAAATCAGGGTATGTTAATGAATTGCTTACCAAGAAATCGTTGAGAAACGTTATTGGTAGAGTATTGGCAGATACAGATTTCCCTACAACGGTGAAGTTCCTTGATGATATGAAAGACTTAGGTTATTCTAACGCATTCAAAGGAGGTCTTTCATTTAGCCTTGGAGACATCGTGATCCCGGCTGAAAAGAAAACAATGATCGCGCAGGCGGTTGAGAACGTAGACGAAATCAAGGCCAACTATAACATGGGTCTTATTACCGATACAGAACGTTATAACCAGGTGATTGACGTTTGGACCAACACCAACGCAGGATTAACCGAGATGATCATGAGCAGAATGAAAACCGACCAGGGTGGGTTTAATTCAGTTTATATGATGCTTGATTCCGGTGCGAGGGGTTCCAAAGAACAGATCCGTCAGCTTTCAGGGATGCGTGGATTGATGGCGAAACCACAAAAAGCGGGTTCTACAGGCGCGGAAATTATCGAAAACCCGATTGTAGCGAACTTTAAGGAAGGCCTTTCGATCCTTGAGTACTTTATCTCCACCCACGGTGCACGTAAAGGCCTTGCGGATACTGCACTTAAGACGGCCGATGCTGGTTACCTGACCAGAAGATTGGTAGACGTTGCGCAGGATGTCATCATTACCGAAGACGACTGTGGAACTTTGAGAGGTACTGAAATTTCTCCGTTAAAGAAAAATGACGAAGTCGTAGAAAGACTTGCCGAAAGAATCTTAGGTAGAGTTTCCCTTCACAACGTTTACGACCCCGAAACCGACGAAGTTTTGGTAAATGCAGATGAACTCATCGATGAGTCACTGGCCAGAAAAATCGAAGGGGCAGGTATTGAAGTTGTAGAAGTGCGTTCACCATTGACGTGTGAAACCAAGAAAGGTATTTGCGCGAAATGTTACGGACGTAACCTTGCAACTGGTAAACCTATTCACATGGGTGAAGCCGTTGGGGTTATCGCAGCACAGTCGATTGGTGAGCCGGGAACCCAGCTTACACTGAGAACCTTCCACCAGGGTGGTACCGCAGGTAACATTTCCGAGAATCCATCCATCGTTGCAAGACGTGACGGTATCGTGGAAATGGACGAAGTGAGAACGGTAACTTCCGAAAATGAAGAAGGCAAGAAAGCTGAAATCCTTGTTTCACGTTCAACAGAATTCCGTTTGGTTGCAGACAATGCAGCACGTACCCCGTTGATGGTGGCAAACGTACCTTATGGTTCAGAGCTATTGGTGAAACCGGGTGATAAAGTGAAAAAAGGCGATACCATTGCGAAATGGGATCCGTATAACGCGGTAATTATTGCAGAATCTGCCGGTAAAGTAGAGTACGAAGACATCATCCAGGGAATTTCATTCCAGCTGGAAATCGATGAGCAGACAGGTTTCGAAGAGAAAGTAATCTCTGAATCAAGAAACAAGAAAGCCGTACCTACACTTAAAGTGGTAGATTCCAAAGGTGTTGAGCAGAAAGCATACAACCTTCCGGTTGGTGCCCACTTGATGGTAAACGATGGTGAAAAGATTAAGGCCGGTAAAGTCCTGATCAAGATCCCGCGTAAATCTGCAAAATCCGGGGATATCACGGGTGGTCTTCCAAGAGTTACCGAACTTTTCGAAGCGCGTAACCCTTCTAACCCAGCTGTTGTAACAGAAATCGACGGTGTAGTTTCTTACGGTAAAATCAAGCGTGGTAACCGCGAATTGATCGTAGAAGCGAAAACCGGAGAAATCTCTAAATATTTGGTTAAACTTTCCAACCAGATCCTCGTTCAGGAAAATGACTTCGTTGTAGCCGGCGCGCCGCTGTCCGACGGATCCATCACGCCGGACGACATCCTGAAAATCAAAGGCCCAACTGCCGTTCAGGAGTATCTGGTAAATGAAATCCAGGAAGTTTACCGACTTCAGGGGGTAAAAATTGATGATAAACACTTCGAAATCATCGTAAGACAGATGATGACAAAAGTATCTATTGTTGATGGTGGTGACACCCAATTCCTTGAAGGTGCTCTGGAGCATAAATTCGATTTCCTTGAAGAAAACAACAGGGTATTTGGTCTAAAAGTAGTGACGGAAGCAGGAGATTCAAAAGCATTCTTGCCAGGCCAGATGATCACTGCCAGAGAACTGAGAGACGAAAACTCCAAACTGAAGCGTGAGGACCTAGCACTTGTAGAAGTGCGCGATGCTCTTCCTGCAACGGCGACACCTGTTTTACAGGGTATCACCAGAGCGGCGCTCCAAACCAAATCGTTCATGTCGGCAGCTTCCTTCCAGGAAACTACGAAAGTTTTGAACGAGGCGGCAGTTTCCGGAAAAGTAGATTACCTGACCGGTCTGAAAGAAAACGTAATTGTAGGACACAGAATCCCTGCAGGTACAGGTCTTAAAGACTATCAGAACATCATCGTAGGTTCTAAGAAAGAATTCGAAGATATAAACTAGTTGAAGGTTGGCAGTTGTCAGTTGATCGTTTTATCAGCTGACAACCAACAACCAACAACTACCAAAATAATTTAAAAATATTCAAAAAAACATGGACAACAACCAAAACCAAAATCAGGATCCAAACAACATCAACATCAACCTGAACGAAATGATCGCTGCGGGAGTTTATTGCAACCTTGCGTTGGTAAACCACTCACCTTCAGAATTCGTAGTAGATTTCATCCAGCT